>JAZSNX010000020.1:0-12638 GCA_045536665.1 Eubacteriales bacterium | reverse complement strand
TTATCGATATTGAGAAGTCGGACGCATATATTTTTTTGCCTGAAAACGGAGCTATCCGTATGCCTTTCTCGGCACTGCCGGGACTTGGCGAAAACGCGGCACTTAACATAATCGCCGCGAGAAATGAGGAAAGATTCTTCTCGGTCGATGACCTCAGAATTAGAGCAAAGCTTACTAAGAGCGTTATCGAGATATTGAGAAAGAATAAGGTCCTCGATAACCTTAGCGAGACAGACCAATTATCATTTTTCTAAATTGCGAGAAAGGAGGGAAGATATGAAAAGACTTATTGCGTTTTTGCTGTCATGCGTTTTCCTGACTCTTGTCTTGCTTCCCTCCGTTTCCGCGGCAGAAACAGAGGAGAGCGAGGCTGAAAAGTTCAGAGACTCGGCAGTATTCTCCTGCGTATACAATGAGACGGATAAGCAGATAGTGATAGAGGGAACAGTCAATCACGACGTTATGCTCAACCACCGTGACTATACCATTAAGGTATATTCATTTTCTGCTGACAGTACCTATGAGGAGCTTTTAGCGAATGATGAAAGGGTAGCGCTCGCAAGCGCGAACTTGACTATAAAATTCACTTTTCATATAAAAACTTTGACGATTTCGGAAAGATTCGCGAAATATGTGCTCGTATTTTGCTCACCGGAGGGAGAGGAATATCTTGTCGGAGAGCCGCTGCTTCCGTCGGTAGCGTCCGATTTTGAGTATATACACGGCGACCGTTCCGCGTATAAGGGCATATTTGTTGATGAAGCGGCTTATGTGGGTGAATCGGGAGCGGGGACTGTCATAATAGACGTAATGCTCGACGAGGCGTTTGCGGATAACTCCAACAGCATAATCTATCCTATCAACGACACGAGCGTCTATTTTGGAAGAAGCTTTGTAACAAACGTGGATAAAAAGGTGATAGAGGCATGGGCTTCCGGGGCAAGGATATATTTAAGATTTTTAACGAGAGCGTCAAATGCGCATTTGTCGGCAGCATATTTGACAGACGATGAAAGGCTTTCATTGCCCGACCTGTATTCCGAGCAAACTCTCAATATGATATATGCTGTATCGAGCTTTTTCTCACAGCGTTATGACGGAACGAACGGGCGGATAAGCGGAGTTATTCTCGGAAGCAAGATAGATGATGTGGTGCATACAAATCACATAGGCTCTATGTCACTTGATGAGTATGCCGAGCTCTATAGTCTCTATCTCGTGGTGGTGGCTAACGCTATGCGCACTGTCGAAACGGGCATTGACGTCGTTATTCCTTTGTCGGACGCGAATGATTACGGCGAGGAGCAAGCGAATAAGGACTGGGGAGCAGACGAGCTTCTTGGGGCGATCGTCAGCATACTTAACAATAGTGTTTCGGGTGATTTTGATTGCTCTGTAATGATCCAATCGTCATACGTTCCGTTTGGCATATCTAACAGCAATATCAAAGACGGTATAGATATGTCTGCAATAGACAATAGCAAGATCAGCGCTTCAAATATAGGAATATTTACAGCCTATGTCGACGATCTCTCAAGGAGATATTCGTCAGCTCCCACGAACATCATATATAACTGGGAGCAGCCCGCGGATCTGAGAGGCAACGCGCTCTGCTGCGCCTATGCCTATACTTTCTATAAGCTTTACGGCACTGCGAATGTATCTGCGTTTGTTATCAGTGTTGATAAGGCGTCGATAGACGCATACAAGAGCGTTGCGGACCTCGTAAGATATATCGATACTGTCGGCTCTACTATCTATACCGAGCGCTTTTTGAAATATTTCGGAAAGAGTGATTGGTCTCAGATCGTAGGGAACAGTGTTAAGATCAACTCGGCGTACAGTCTTATAGAGACGGAGATGACGTCGAATAAAAAATTTGACTATGTCGGTAAATTTACATATATCGATTTTTCAAATTCGTCGGTCATCAACTATATGCATAAGGGCAATAATGCCGAGGATATGATATATGCGTATGACGGCATAGAGACACGTACCTTAAAAATTGGCTCTTCCGCTCTTGAGATTGGCGATAGCTTTGGCTGTGTCGGTATCTACGAATACAGTGAGAAATACGCATATACGCCTACTATGTCGCTTCGACTCAGAGTCGACGGGGGCGTTGAAGGCGCTCTTTATGAGGTGACCCTTACGTTTGGCACGGGGAAGGATCGCATTATTTCCAAGGGAGTGGTCGGAGACAATGAGCTCACGACGCTGTATTTTGACGCGTACAGCTATTCGTCGGCGTTTATGGCGGATAACATCAGGATAAGCGTGCGTTGCCTTACTGACAGTACGGAGAAATGCGTGCTGTGGCTGTATGATCTTTCGGGATACAGCGATATATATAACTCGGACGAGCTCAGCTCGCTCATTGATGAGCAGAGAAGAAAGATAAGAGATCCAAACGGAGATGAAAACGAGGGCTGGAACAGCAGACTTGTTCTCACAGTTGTTGGCGTAATACTCGCAATAATTGCGGTTGGTATTGGATTACTTATGGTCTTTAGGAAAGACGATAGCAAGAAAAAAGAATGATATGAGAGGCGGTGAGAGAATGTCGGAATTTGTACATCTACATTTGCATAGTGAATATAGCTTACTTGATGGCGCTTGTCGTATATCCGACATTCCGATCAGAGCAAAAGAATGCGGACACGATGCCGTTGCGCTTACAGACCACGGAGTAATGTACGGAGCGGTAGCCTTTTATCAAGCTTGTAAGAGTGAGGGGATAAAGCCGATAATCGGCTGTGAGGTCTACGTTTCGGTAGGCTCTCGCTTTGATAAGACGGTATATTCCGACGGAAGCGGAAGATATAATCATCTTGTTCTTTTATGTAAAAACGAGGTTGGCTACCGAAATCTTATTTATTTGGTCTCAAAGGCATTTACCGATGGCTTTTATTCAAAGCCGAGAATAGACCTTGAGCTGCTTAGAGACCACTCAGAGGGTCTTATCGCGCTTTCTGCTTGCCTTGCCGGTAGAATACCAGCGTTGCTCTCTGCCGGAGACTATGCTTCTGCTGTTGATTACGCAAAGTCAATGTCGGACATTTTCGGTAAGGATAATTTCTATATCGAGCTTCAAAACCACGGTATGGCGGAGCAAGTGCAGCTGTTACCGCTTCTCGTGAAGCTTGCCGACGAATGTGGATTACCGCTTGTTGCGACAAACGACTGCCATTATCTGAGGCGTGAGAATGCTCAGACTCAGGCTGTGCTTATGTGTATTCAAACGGGAAGCGTTATAACCGACGGCCGTCCTGTGGGATTTGAGACAGATGAATTCTACTATAAAACGACCGCTGAAATGAAGATGCTGTTCGGTAAATACGAGGGAGCTATCGAGAATACCGTAAAGATAGCGGATATGTGTAATTTTGAGTTTACCTTTGACGATCCGAAGCTTCCTACCTTTAAGACACCAGACGGCACGAGCTCAAAGGAGCATTTGAGAAAGCTTACCTACGAGGGACTTGAAAGACGTCTTAAGAGCGGCGCGCTTGTTTACGCTCCCGAGGGTGAGCAGGTGTATAAGGATAGAATAGAATACGAGCTGTCTGTCATATCCGAGATGGGCTACGACGATTACTTTTTAATAGTTCAGGACTACGTTGACTTCGCTCGTTCAAGGGATATTCCCGTTGGACCTGGCAGAGGCTCGGGAGCGGGAAGCCTCGTTGCGTATCTCACTGGTATCACAGACGTTGATCCGATAAAATTTGAGTTGCTCTTTGAGAGATTTTTAAATCCCGAAAGAGTCAGTATGCCGGATATCGATATAGATTTTTGCTATAATCGCCGAGACGAGGTCATAAGGTATATGTTTGACCGCTATGGCGACGATCACGTATCACAGATCATAGCCTACGGAACGCTTGCGGCAAGAGCGGCAATAAGAGACGTAGGACGTGCTCTCGGAATGTCTTATGCCGAGGTCGATCCGATAGCGAGAGCAGTGCCGCACGAGATAGGTATGACGCTCAAGGACGCGCTTAAGCTTCCCGCGCTAAAGACACTCTATGAGGGGTCGGAGAGCGTTAAAAAGCTTGTCGATACGGCTATGCAGCTTGAGGGAATGCCGAGGAATATAACAGTGCACGCGGCAGGACTTGTGGTAACTGATATGCCCGTGGCTAAATACGTTCCATTGGCGGTAAGCAACGGTACTGTGGTGACACAGTTTGATATGGATACAATAGCGAGGCTCGGACTTCTTAAGTTTGACTTCCTTGCATTGAGATATCTTACCATAATAGATGACGCATGCACTTATATAAAAGAAACTCATAGTGATTTTGATATTGCCAAAATACCGATAGATGATAAAAGGACGTATGAGCTTATCTCTTCGGGAGCGACTCTCGGAGTGTTTCAGCTTGAGTCCGGCGGAATGAGACAAATGCTCTCCGAGCTTCGTCCTAAGGGACTTGACGATGTTATTGCGGCAATAGCGCTTTACCGTCCCGGCCCTATGGATTCTATTCCGCAGTATATAGAGGCTCGTCATAATCCCGATAAGATAAAATACGCGCATCCTATCCTTGAGCCGATACTTCGTTCAACCTACGGCTGTATCGTGTATCAGGAGCAGGTAATGAGCGTGTTCCGTGAGATGGCGGGATACTCCTATGGCCACGCTGATATTGTGTGTCGCGCCATGTCAAAGAAAAAGGCGGACGTGCTCGAGGCAGAGCGTGAGAGCTTTCTTGACGGTTGCCGCAAAAACGGTATAAGTGACAAGATAGCGGGAGAGATATTCGACGACGTATCGTCCTTTGCAAAATATGCCTTCAATAAAAGCCACGCCGCGGCATACGCTATGATATCGTACAGGACCGCGTATCTCAAGGCGCATTATCCCTGTGAATATATGGCGGCGCTTATGACGTCGGTGCTGGGAAATCTTACAAAGCTTGCCGAGTATATAGGAGAATGCTCAAGATATGGAATAAAGGTATTGCCTCCTGATATAAACCAAAGCAGAATGTATTTCCACCCAAGCGGAAAGGATATAGTTTTCGGCTTGCTTGCTCTCAAAAACGTGGGCAAGCAGTTCGTGGAGAGCATTATCAGGGAAAGAGCGTCGACACCTTTCTCCGATTTTGAGGACTTCGTTACGAGAATGTCCGATTACGATATCAATAAGAGAATGGTAGAGGGACTTATAAAGGCTGGCTCTTTTGATAAGCTCGGCAATACCCGCAGTCAGCTACTGACATCTTATGAAAGACTTATAGATATCAGAGCAGAGAAGAGCAAGAGCAATATATCGGGTCAGCTCGATATGTTCTCGGCGGCATTTGGGCAGGTGCAGAGCTCGCCTAAGTTTGAATATCCGAACATTCCCGAATATCCTATAAAGGAAAAGCTTATGATGGAGAAGGAAAGCTCGGGAATGTACTTCTCCGGACATATGATAGACGGATACTCAAAGCATATAGATACCTTGTCCGCACGCAGTATTTCCGAGCTTGTAGATAACGAGGAGCTTGAGGAAAAGCAAAGCGTAACCGTCTGCGGAATAATAAGCGACGTTACTCTTAAGAATACCCGTAAGAACGAAAAGATGGCGTTTATTACCGTCGAGGATAGATATGGAGAGATAGAATGTCTCGTATTTCCGACAAAGCTTACGGAATACAGACACGTCGTAAGACAGGATGCCGCTGTTTGCGTGAGCGGAAATCTTTCATTAAAAGAGGACGAAGCGCCTAAGATACTTGTAAATACACTTACAGAGCTTATTGAGAATTCTAACTTCAGAGAGACCGAGCAAAAAAAGAGCCCTGAGCAGAGGCGTGTGCCTGTAGCTGAGAGCTCTCCTACTGAAACAATAATAAGCAAGGTGTATTTGCGTGTTGCCGATCTTGAGTGTGTGCAGTATCTCAAGGCAAAGAATATAGTCGATATATTTGATGGAAGCGTAAGTGTTATCTTCTATGACCAAAGCAACGCCAAATATTTGAATTATTCTCACGGCATTGCGCTTTCGGATTACATTTTGAAAGAGCTTCGCGAGATACTCGGAGAGTCGAACGTCGTGACGAGATGATCACACGGAATAGTCTTCAATAATTGAATATAGCCGTTGCTTGCCAACGACCTCAAAGCCCTCCTCAAGCAGACGTCTGTCTGCTATGGGGAGGGTATTTACGTACACCTCGATTATTTCCTTTAGAGTACCGTCAGGTAAGAATATTCCTATTCTTCCCATATGCGCGCGTACTATATATACCTGCTCCTCGTCCTCATAGTATATTTGGTCGTCAGCGCTTGAATTATCAGTTTCAACGTAAATGTATTCGGTCTTTACCGTTTCCGTTATCAATGTATTTGCGCAAGGCTTATTCTGGTTCTTCACTATCTTGACGATTAATGTCAAAAGTACAAGAAAGAGAAGCGAATATAGGCAGGATATGCGCAAGAGCTTTTTTGTGTATGAAGCACTGTTTTTCATTTACTTCCTCCAAATGATAACTTTTACATTATTATTCACCTTGTAATGATTAAATATACTTTAACGTGAAATAATAAGAAAAGTAAGAACAGAGGAGGGAAAATATGCTAAAGAGAATAGCTTTCTTTTCGCTTAAGGCACTACTTGTGTGCGCAATAGTTTTGACGGGAACGGCAATAATAGTAGGTATTGTTTTTTCAATTTATGTTGATAAATACGTTGATAAAAGTATTGACGAAGAGCTTTTTTACGTAGTCGGATCAAATGCGCAAACTAAGCTTTATTACTATGATTACAGCGATAGAGCAGATAGAGAGGGAGAGGCAATAGAGCTAACGGAGGAGCCGCTCTATGGAGGATACAGAAGTAAATACGTACAGAGCGCCGATATTCTAGACGATCTTAAAAAAGCTTTTATAAGTATAGAAGATAAGCGTTTTGAAAGCCATAAGGGTGTGGACTGGTGGCGAACATTCAGCGCGGGAGTTAACTATTACCTCAATTTCAGCGGAAGCTTCGGCGGATCAACAATAACTCAGCAGTTGATAAAAAACGTTACCGACAACGATGACTATTCGTTTCAGCGTAAGATACAGGAGATATTTTGGGCTCTTGACCTTGAGACAAAGATGGATAAGCAGGAGATACTCGGACTATATCTTAACATTATCAATCTGTCGCAGGGCTGCTACGGCGTTGGCGCGGCGGCGGACTACTACTTTTCAAAGGACGTCTCGGAGCTTACTCTTTCGGAATGCGCGTGCATTGCCGCCATAACAAATAGCCCGACGTATTATGACCCGATAAAAAATCCCGAGAACAACGACAAACGAAGGCTTCTTATACTTTCTCAGATGTATGAGCAGGGATATATAGATGAAGTTGAGTATAACGAGGCGTGCGCGCAAAAAATAGTGCTGAACGTTAAGGATCAATACAAGGACACTCATATAAATTCTTGGTATGTCGATATGGTGGTCGAGGACGTTATGCGCGATCTTATGAAGCAATACGGATATAGCAGGACTATGGCAAGTCTTATTGTTTATACGGGTGGGTTAAATATATATACAGTTATGGATAAGGAAGTTCAAGCAACACTTGATAAGTATTATTCGGACAAAAGCAATTTTGCGGCGACTAAGGACGGCGAGCTGCCAGAAAGCTCTATGATCGTTATAGACAGTCAAACGGGAGATATACTTGGGGTTGCGGGTGGCATTGGAGAAAAGCGAGGCAATAGAGTGCAGAATTTAGCGACCACAACCGTAAGACCGGCAGGATCTGTTATAAAGCCGCTTTCCGTTTATGCTCCCGCGCTTGAGGACGGAATTATCACCTACGCGAGCGTATACGACGATACCCCTGTTAATTTCGGCAGTTATAATCTTGATCCTGAAAAAGGTGCGATAGTACAGCCCGTTGCGTGGCCAAAAAACGCAAATGGAATATATAGAGGACTTACCAACATCAATTACGCTATAAAGCATTCCATAAACACCGTGACCGTTAAGGTGCTTGAGGATATTGGCGTTGAGCGTTCGTTCGGCTTCTTATATAATGATCTTGAAATGAAAAGCCTTATAGAGAGCAAGACACTTGATAACGGAAGTGTCATAAGCGATAAGGATTACGCCGCGCTCGCGTTAGGGCAGTTCAATTATGGCGTCACAGTGAGGGAAACTACCGCCGCATATTCGATATTCGCGAATGACGGCATATATAACTCATACCGCTCATATTACGAGGTAACAGATTCAAACTCAAACACATTGCTTGAGAATAAGTATGACGGACACGCGGTAATAAGTGAGGAAAATTCCGATATTATGACGCTTATGCTTATGAACGTGACCGATAACGGTACGGCGTCCGAAATAAGCCTTAAGAACAACGTTGATTGCGCGGGAAAGACGGGAACAACACAGAATAAATACGATAATTGGTATATTGGTTATACGCCTTATTATATAGGCGGGGTCTGGATGGGTTACGAATATCCCAAATCATTGTCCGATTATCAAAGCAATAAGTGCATAGAGATATGGGACGAGGTGATGAGTATATTACACGATAAGTATATTGCCTCGGGAGACGTTAAGAGCTTTGATATAAATGAAAAAATAGTTGAATGTGAATATTGCGTAGACTCAGGAAAGCTAATGACCACAGCATGCAAAAAAGACCCGAGAGGGGAGCGGGCAGAGGTAGGATACTTTGTAAAGGGAAGTGAGCCGACCGAGCCCTGCGACAGGCATCTGCTTGCGGATTATGATACCGTTACAGGCGGTGTCGTTATTGGCACGTGTCCCACAGAGAATATTATGAAGGTAGGACTTATAAATGTAGAGCGGAGCTTTCCAATGCAGATATATGTTAGTGATGCTCAATATACTTGGAGAGACATAGGACTTTATATTTTGCCCGAAACATCACCGTTTCTTCCGTTTTATAATAATATCCACGGAGAGAACACTTACAGCGGGATAAGTAGATCCGAGTTTCAGTATAATCGAGCCTGTAGAGAGCATTTTAACTATTTTGAATGGAAGGAAAAGCAAAAGGACGGCGCGTAAGCGCCGTCCTCAATTTGTTTAAATATCGAGCTTTGCGAATTGACTGTTGTAAAGCTCTGTGTAGAAGCCACCTTTTGCGAGAAGCTCCTTGTGTGTACCTTGCTCTATGACGTTTCCGTCTTTCATAACAAGTATCTTGTCAGCGCTGAGTATAGTTGAAAGCCTATGCGCAACGATAAACGACGTGCGTCCCTTCATCATAGTCTCAAATGCCTTTTGGATACGTATCTCTGTTCGGGTGTCAATAGAAGAAGTAGCCTCATCGAGTATGAGCATCTCCGGCAGACAAAGAATAACTCGAGCTATACAAAGCAACTGCTTTTGTCCCTGTGAGAGCGAGCCGCCGTCCTCACCGATAACTGTGTCATAGCCGTTTGGCAATCTTCTGATAAAGCTGTGAGCGTGAGCCGCCTTTGCCGCGGCAATTATTTCCTCGTCGGTAGCGTCTGGATTACCAAAGGCTATATTTTCCTTGATAGTTCCCGCGGACAGCCAGGTGTCTTGTAGCACCATACCAAAGGAGTTTCTGAGCGTGTGCCTTGATATGTCGTTGATATTTATTCCGTCGAGAAGTATCTCTCCGCTGTTAACGTCGTAAAAACGCATAAGCAGATTAATAAGAGTCGTCTTTCCACAACCCGTAGGTCCGACAATAGCCACACGTTCACCAGAGCTTACCTTGAGATTAAAGTTTTCAATAAGCTTTTTATCGGGAGTATAGGAGAAGCAAACATTTCTGAATTCAACTGTGCCCTGGGTTACAGTATGCTCAGATGTCTGTTGGTCCTCAAGAATAGGGGCTTCGATAACCGTAAATACACGTTCAGCGCATGCGATAGAGTTCTGAAGCTCAGTGACAACTCCGGATATCTCGTTGAAAGGCTTTGTATATTGAGTTGAATAAGCGAGGAAGCTTGAAAGCATACCTATACTTATGAAATTTGGGTCGCTTATACACAAGAGAGCACCCGTGAGAGCGACCAACGCGTATACTGTGCTGTTTACGAAACGTGTTGAAGGATTAGTAAGCGACGAAAAGAAGATAGCCTTCAAGGAAGCCTTTCCAAGACGCGCGTTGACCTCATCAAAGCTGCGTTTTGCGTCGTCCTCGTAATTGAACGCAAGCACGAGCTTATGGGAGGATATCATCTCATCAACAAGCGCAGTCTGCTCACTTCGTATCTCGGATTGAAGCTTAAACATTGAATACGTTTTCTTTGCTATGAAGCTCGCGACAAAGAAGGAAAGGGGAGTGAGCACTACTACGAGAAGAGTTATAGGAACATTTATTGAGAGCATAAACAGCAGTGTGCCGATAATAGTCATAATACCGTTGAAGAACTGTGTGAAGCCAAGGAGAAGTCCGTCGGCGAATTGGTCAACGTCGGTGATGACCTTGCTGACTATCTCACCCGTTCTGTTTGAATCAACGTAAGATATAGGAAAGCTTTGTATCCTTACAAACGCCTCGTGACGAATATTTTTGACTATTCCATATGTCATTCTATTGTTGAGAACATTTATCACCCATTGAAGCACAGCTGTTATTATTATCGCTATGCCTATCTTTACAAGTATTCTTGTGATACCGTCAACGTCAACGTTATCCTTGCCAATCGCAAGGTCGATCGCCTGACCCACAAGAATAGGGACGTAAAGCGTGAGAGCTACCGAAATAGCGGTAAATATTACCGAAATGGCAAAGTGTATGCGGTATATTTTGAGATAACCGAGGATCTTGAAAAAGGTCTTGATAGTGTTCTTTTTTGCCTT
This sequence comes from Eubacteriales bacterium, assembly GCA_045536665.1. Lineage (GTDB taxonomy): Bacteria > Bacillota > Clostridia > Oscillospirales > CAG-272 > HGM12713. The sequence goes on along the minus strand of JAZSNX010000020.1, from coordinate 1,820 downwards.
CATTATTCGGTCACCTCCTCTGGAAATTGTGAGAGGTAGATGTCACGGTAGACCTCACAGCTACTAAGGAGCTCGTCGTGAGTACCGATACCTACGACCTCACCGTCATCAAGCGTTATGATAAGATCCGCGTGAAGGATCGAGGACGTTCTTTGGGAAACTATAAATAAAGTGGGCGAATAATCAAGAGCGCCGATAGCCGAGCGAAGCCTTGCCTCGGTCGCGTAGTCAAGAGCAGAGGCGGAGTCATCGAGTATAAGTATCTGAGGCTTCCTTGTAAGCGCACGGGCGATAGTCAGTCTCTGCTTCTGACCACCCGAGAAATTGCTTCCATTCTGCGCAACTTCTGTGTCAAGACCGTCCTTTTCTATCACGAAATCCTTTGCTTGGGCCGCGCTGAGCGCTTCCCAAAGCTCTTCGTCGGACATATCGTTTCCAAGCGCGAGATTTGAACGGATAGTTCCTTTAAAGAGCTGCGCCTTTTGAGGAACGACAGCAACCATATCGCAAAGCTCCTCCTTTGTGTAAAGGGAAGCGTGCTTTCCGTTGATATATACGTCTCCCTCAGTTGCCTGATAGAAACGGGGAATGAGATTTACAAGCGTGCTCTTTCCCGAGCCTGTTCCGCCAATAATTCCAATTGTCTGTCCGTGCTTTGCTTTGAAGCTTACGTTGTTGATGGCGTAGTCTCCCGTTTTGCTGTAGCCAAAGCTTACGTTCTCAAAGCTGACGGTGTATTCGCAAGGGGTCTCGTCATTTGTGACCTTGACAGCTTCAGCGGGAGTTCCGAGTATGGCACTTACACGGTGCGCGCTTGCCTGAGCCTTGTTGAGAGTGATGATGAGACTTGCAAGCTTGATAAGCTCAACGAGTATCTGAGACATATAGTTGTAGAGCGCAACCAGCTCACCCTGAGTGATGCTTCCAACCTGAACGTTGATAGCGCCCATCTTTATAAGTATGATGATAGCAAAGTTGATAATAACGTAGGTAAGTGGATTCATAAGAGCGGATATACGGCCCGCAAATACCTGTATCTTGGTAAGATGCCCGTTCTTTTCATCAAAGTCCGCGATCTCATCCGCTTCCTTATTGAAAGCTCTTACGACACGTGTACCGTTATAGTTGCCTCTGACCTTGCCGAGTACCTTGTCGAGTCTTGCCTGTGACTTTTTAAATATCGGAATGCTCGTCAGCATTATACCGAAAACGACGACAGCAAGCAAGGGGATCGTTACAGCGAATATAAGAGCAAGCGGCACGTCGATGGTGAATGCCATTATCATAGCGCCGAAAACTATAAAGGGAGAGCGCATAAACAGACGCAAAAACATATTGATGCCTGTCTGTACCGCGTTTACGTCACCCGTCATACGAGTGATAAGCGTTGAAGTGCCAAGCTTATCTGTATCTGAATAAGAAAAGCTCTGAATGTGTGAAAATAGAGCGCTTCTTATCTTTGTTGATACACCTACCGCCGCGCGGGCAGAGAAGTACTGCGCGCTGACAGCGCAAATAAGACCGATAACGGCAAGCGCGAGCATAACGCCGCACATAGCGAAAACAGTCCCTCTGTCGTTGCCTTTGATACCCACGTCGATTATACGTGTTACACATAATGGAACGAGTAATTCAAATATTGCCTCAAGGCATTTGAAGAGCGGCGCTAAGACCGATTCTACCCGATACCCTTTAAAGAATTTAAGTAATGGTTTCAATTTTTTCTCCTAATGAAGATGATAAATAAAAAATTATGCGACCCGAAGGTCGCTTAATGTGTTTGGTGGAGACAACTAGATTCGAACTAGTGACCCCTTGCA
>JAZSNX010000232.1:0-4743 GCA_045536665.1 Eubacteriales bacterium | reverse complement strand
GATCGACGGACTAAAGCCCTCTCACCGTAAGCTTCTTTACACGATGTATAAGATGGGACTTCTTACAGGTCACAGAACTAAGAGCGCAAACGTCGTCGGTCAGACGATGAAGCTCAACCCTCACGGTGATATGGCTATATACGAAACCATGGTGCGTCTTACCAAGGGCAACGAGTCGCTTTTGCATCCGTTCGTTGACTCAAAGGGCGCATTCGGTAAGCAGTATTCCTCTAATATGAGCTTTGCCGCTCCCCGTTATACCGAGGTAAAGCTCGATAGCTTTTCTCAGGAGCTCTTCCGCGGTATAGACAAGAACGCCGTTGATATGATAGACAACTACGACGGTACTATGAAAGAGCCTGTGCTCCTCCCCACCACATTCCCGAACGTTTTGGTAACACCTAACAAGGGTATCGCGGTAGGTATGGCGTCGGACATCTGCTCATTTAACCTCTCTGAGGTCTGCGACGGAACTATTGCGCTTCTCAAGAATCCTCGCCTTACCGTAGACAAGCTTCTTGATATCATCAAAGCTCCCGACTTCCCCGGCGGCGGTACTATAATCTATAACAGGGACGATATGCGCCAAATATACGAAACGGGCTCGGGATCTGTCAAGATACGCTCACGCTACGTATATGACAAGGAAAATAACTGCATAGAAATAATCCAGATCCCCTACTCTACCTCGATCGAGCTTATACTCAACAAGATAAGCGATCTTGTTAAAGAGGGCAAGCTCAAGGAAGTCACCGATTTCCGTGACGAGATAGACCTCAGCGGCTTTAAGCTGACGCTCGATCTCAGACGAGGAGTTGATCCCGATAAGCTTATGACCAAGCTCTTCAAGCTCACTCCCCTTGAGGACAGCTTCAAGTGCAATTTCAATATTCTTATCGATTCCACTCCCAGACAGCTCGGAGTTATACAAATACTCAACGAATGGATAAAATTCCGCATTACCTGTTTGTCAAGAGAGCTTACCTTTGACCTCGACAAGAAAAAGAATAAGCTTCATTTGTTGCTGGGTCTTGGCAAGATACTTCTCGATATCGACAAGGCTATCCGCATTATAAGACACACAGAAAAGGAAGAGGACGTTATCCCCAACCTTATGTCCGGCTTTGGTATCGACGAGATACAGGCGGAGTATATCGCGGATATAAAGCTGCGTAACCTCAATAAGCAGTATATTATCAACCGCATAAACGAGATAGAGGGCTTGCAGGCGGAGATCGCTCATATCGAGGATATACTCGCGGACGAGCTAAAGCTCAAGGCGCTTATCTCCTCACAGCTCACCGAGATAAAGAAAAAGTACGGTCAGCCCCGTCGCTCACAGCTCATCCACACCGACGATATCGAGGTATACAACGCAAGTGAAGAGGTTGAGAACTTCAATGCCCGTATCTATCTTACCCGTGAGGGCTATTTCAAGAAGATCACTCTTCAGTCGCTCAGAGGTAATGACGAGCACAAGCTCAAGGAGAACGACGAGATACTCTTCTCCGAGGATACCGACAATCGCTCCGAGCTTATCTTCGTCACTGACAAATGCCAGCTGTATCGAGCAAAAACAGCAGACTTTGAATGCTGCAAGGCAAGCTCTATGGGTGAGTATCTCCCCGCGAAGCTTAATATGGACGATGGCGAAAAGCCTGTGTTTATGAGAGTCCATAAGGGCTTCAACGAGGGCGAGAACTTCGTATTCATATTTGAAAACGGCAAGGGTGTTCGTGTGCCTGTTGTAAATTATGAAACTAAGAGCGTTCGTAAAAAGCTCATAAACGCTTATTCGTCAGCGTCCCCGATAAGCGCTGTGTTCTATGAGGTGGCAAAAGATCCGTTTGAGATAATTATGGTCAGCAGCGGCGACCGCGCCATTGTTATCAAGACCTCGCTTATTCCCGAAAAGAACACGAGAACGTCGGGCGGCGTTTCGCTTATGACGCTTAAGAAGGGACAGCGCATAATTGATTGCCGCAGAGACTTCGAAGCCGTTTATGAGAACACTAAGGGCTATCGCAAGCTCAAGATTCCGGCAAGCGGACAAATACTCAATGAAAAGGATATAAGGGTTCAGCAGTTAAAAATAGACGGCTGATACGGTCAATGATATGAGATCTAAATTTTTTGTAAGAATACTGTGCGCTATACTCGCTTTACTTTTGGTCGCGAGCGCTATAACAACGATCATTTGGTTTTTACTCTAAGAAAGGCTTTTAAATGGAACTCTTTTTACCTACTCTGAATAAGATGGTGTATCTTTTTGGATTTATTATTATCGGATACATCATTGCCAAGCTTAAGATCGTCCCCAAGGGCTCTGCGGGAGTGCTCGCAAAGCTTGAGAACAATCTCTTCATTCCCGCTCTCGTATTGCAGACATTTATGCAGAACTTCACAAGGGAGACGCTTGGTGTTACGTGGAAGCTCTTTGCTTTCGGATTTATTATCGACGCGGTGGTCATTCCCCTATCTATACTCGCGTCGCGCTTTGTCACTAAGGACGAGTATACGCGGAAAATATGCGTATACGGTCTGTGCTTCTCAAACTTCGCCTTTATGGGAAACGCGATCGTATCAGCTATCTTCCCCGAGTCCTTCTATGCGTACATAGTCTTTACGCTTACACTTTGGATACCGATCTACCTTTGGGGCGTTCCCGCGCTTCTTGTTTCGGACGGTAACAAAAAGACTCTCGGCGCAAGACTGAAGTCATTTATCAATCCTATGTTTATTGCTATGCTCGTGGGAATGGTCATTGGCTTTGTGGGTATTCCGATACCTGAAAGCATTGGTGACGTTATCTCCGCGTCCTCAAGCTGTATGTCGCCGATCGCGATGATACTCACGGGCTTCACTATTGCCGAGATAGATATCAAGAAGACGCTCAAGAAGCCTACGGTGTATACGATAAGCGTGCTAAGACTTGTTGTATTTCCGCTCATCGCTATCGGTGTGTTCGCCGTTCTTCCCTTGAGTATCCCCGCAGACTATATCATATGCGCGGTATGCTCCATAGCAATGCCTCTCGGACTTAATACTATCGTTATCCCCGCGGCTTACGGTAAGGATACGGCGGTCGCTTCGGGTATGGCGCTCGTTTCGCATATACTCTCGGTAATTACTATACCTATTATGTTTATGCTCCTTCGTATGATACTGTAACCTTTTGGAGAAAAACAATGAAAGTACTTATAATTTATTCCACCAAGGGCGGCGTAAGCAAGAAGTGCGCTGAGATGCTCGCGGAGCAACTAAGCGGCAGTATGCAGGTAGATATCCGCGATATAAAAAACGGAGCTCCGTCGCCCAATACCTATGACGTTGCCGTTATCGGCGGATCTATAAGAATGGCTCGCTTGCATAAAGGTCTCCGCTCATATCTGAAAGCTCACGCGGAAGCGCTCAACAAAATACACACGGCGCTGTTTCTCTGCTGCGGTATAACCGAGGATTTCGACGATTACGTAAAGATGAACTTTCCCAAAAGCGTGATACCTAAGCTCGGCATTCATTTCTTTGGAGGTGAGCTTAAGCCCGAAAAGCTAAAGGGCATGGATAAGCTGATAGTCAGACAGATGCGCTCGGCCATCAAGTACGAGGACTTTGAAGCCCCCGACCCAGAGCGATCGCCTCTGCCCGAAATAATTCCCGAAAATATCTACAGGCTGGCTGACAGCATTCGGGCACTTTTATAATTTTGTGAAAACTACACATTTGCGTTCCCTTGCTTTTTGGACTTTTGTACAACTTGACAAAAACAAAAAACTTGACAAATTGCCACAAATATGGTATCATATATAGGTAGCGCAAATACGCTTGACCCACTAGCTCAGACGGTAGAGCACTTGACTTTTAATCAAGGGGTCCGGAGTTCGAGTCTCCGGTGGGTCACCACCAAAGTGTAACCCGAACGGAGCTATTTTTTATAGACTTGATATTCGGGCATACCTTTAAAAAACGGATAGAGTAATAACTGCTCTATCCGTCTTTTTTTATTAAATTTTAACACACAACGCAGAAGACCGCGCCCTCGCTAAACCGCTGAGGGACGCGGTCTTTTCTTGCTGTTGTGTGTTTTTTTATGCCAAACCCACAGCCACGCAGACCTATGATCTGCGTTCCCTATATGTTACTAAAATTAATATTATTTTTTCTCTTTTTCTTACACGATCCCAAGTTTTATCTCTCCCAATAACTATCCCAGGGGGAGTATTTCGCTCGTTGCGACGAGCGGGACGCGGGGTGTTTCGCCTCTGCGGAGGCGGGACGCGGCACCGTCCTTTTTTCCTCGCTTACGCGAAGAGCGTAACACGCAAAAACCTACTGTAAATAGCCCGTGAAAAAACTTGCAAAAACCGTTTACAAACTCCTTTGTCTCTGCACTCCTTATACTCTCTGCATCAATTAAAGTTTTCTTTATCCTTTTTTCGTCCTTCTTTCCCGCGGACTTTGTAAACGCTTTTAGAACTTTTTCCCCGAACTATTGACAGCAGGCACCGATTTTGCGTGTAAGTAAGCGATGCAGCGAGGCACGCGGACGGTGCTACTGCCTCGGGCAGGGTTGTCTTTAGCCTTACTTTTATTCTTTGCACTTCGTGCAAGGTAAAAGATATCTAATCAGGGTCTTGCTCTCACCACGAGAGCTTGTTATCAGAAAGGAGAAAATATGGACGATATGAATTCTACTGAACTCGCTATCGAGTACGCCATAAGCAACGAGCTTAGAAAAATTCT
>JAZSNX010000210.1:0-6257 GCA_045536665.1 Eubacteriales bacterium | reverse complement strand
CTGGCTCTTTGTGCGTCCGCCGAAGAAGAACGTGCCTGTCTCGTTCTTGACGTCTACCTGATCTCCGCCGCGCTGAAGCGCCATATCAAGGCAAACAAGCGCCTCGTGCTCACGCTCGGCAAGGGTCTTTCCGACCGTCGTTATTCCCATAGAGACGGTTATCGGAATATTTTCGTCGCCAACGTGTATCTCACGTATAGCGTCGAGTATCTCAAATTTTGTCTTGGTACAGGAATGTAGGCTCATACGGCTGAAGAAAAGCACATATTGATGCTTCTCGTATTCCTTGAGTATACCTCCAAGCTCCTTAGCCCAGTCTTTAAGTATGGTGTCGACCTGATTTGCCTCCGCTTGATAGCTGAGCTTTGCGTATTGCGCTATCTCGTCAAGGTTGTCTATGACGATATATGCGACTGCAGGGTGCTCCGCGCGGTGCGTAATACTGAGCTGCTCGAATTCCGTAATGTCGTTGAACATAAGCAGATAGAAGAGCTTGCCCTTGGAATGAAGGGGATGACAGTCTACGTGGAAGGTCCTTCCTCCCATACGGCAGATAGTCTTTTTATCCTTGAGAACGTCAAACTCGTCTGTATCCTCGATCTCCTCGTCATCGGCTTCAACAGCAGACATAGACTTGAGCAGCTCCGAGAAGTTCATCTCGCCGAGAGACTCGATATCTGAATTGAATACCGTATTCTTAGCTCCTGCGATATGTCTCATAGCCGCGTTTACCGTCACTATCTTTCCTTTTTCCGTGACTACCGCGTAGGGTGTCTTGAGTAAGTGACGGAAGGTGTATATAACACCGTTGTTCTGCTCCTCCGAGGCATCCGACGCAAGTCTGAAAAGACCAATGCGCTTATGCACCGTAAGGTATATTATTAGACAAATTATGATATACGTTATTATGAGCGCCAGACCGCAGACGGCTGACGTAATAGACGTATAGGTCGTTATAAGCACGTGTATAACGAGAAAGAGTACGGCGAGAAGAGCGTACACCATCGAGGGAAGCTCCTCAAGCCTCTTGAACAGATCGAAGCGTTTGTTTGACATTGTATTGTCCTTTCTTGTCGATTTGTATGGATATCAATTGCGTTCAGAGCGCCGCTTTGACACGTGCGACAGTATAACTATCACAGCGCCTGCGATAGCGCAGAGGATTATTGCGGGGAGTGAAAAGCTGCAAAGCATAAATATCACTCCGAAGTATATAATTGAGCCGAGGCAGGACGGACCCTTGCGGGTGGTCAGCATTCTCAGCGCTCCGAGAGCTGTCAGTATAAGACCGGGGCAAAGAATGAGCATGATGTTTTCCGCTATCGTGCCGTAGAAGGCAAGCTTATCCGATACGAGCACAAACGCGAGTATCAGAGCTACTATAAAGACTATCGCGGAGATCAGGCTCATCTCAAAAGCCAGCATAGGCAGAATCTCTTTGCGCTCCTCATCTGAATTGAAGCACACGCTGAGTATCATAGAATGCATAATGTATGCGCCTACGTTTCCTATTATCACGATCACAGCGGGAAGAAGATTAAAGACCGTAAGCACCGCCACCTCTACGTAGTCTGTAAGATCGATGGGCATATCACCTGCCGCTTTTACCATCTCGCTTATCATAGCGTTCATTATGGATATGCTCTGAAGCTTAAGCTCGTCGATAAAGGCTTTTATGGTGGTAAGAGTTATACTGCCGTATGTCAGGAATATAAATATACCGAGAAAGCATATGATAGCTAAGCAAATTCCCGCAGATATGTGACATATCGCGCTCACACGGTCAAGACACTTTTTTACGGAATATAAAAGCAACAGAGAGCAGGGCAGCCAGATGATCGAAAGGATGATGCCCGTGGGGTGTCTTGTTATGATCGCTATTATGATAGGAGCAATTGCGGGTACTCCGTATAAAAATGGCGTCTTATGCTTAGAAAGCAGATATGCGTATACGCACGCTCCCGCCGCAAAGGAGGAGAATAAGCCGATAGGTAGAGCCGCCACCCTGAGAAATACAAGGGCGATGATGGTGATGCCGTATCCCAAGACGCTCTTGAACGAGCCCGCCGCGTACGCGAGAGCCAAAATGCTGAGAACACAGGCGGCAAATGAAAGCGCCACAAGAGTAAACTCGCCCATATTTACGAGCAGAGCCGTGGGAATAAAGCACGCCGCAAAGATCGCGTAGAGCGCGAGCAAAGAAGTCTTTATTATGTTTTTACCGTTTTTTTGCTTCAAATTCTCGTTCATAGTTCCTCAGCTGTGTTTTTTATTTGCGGAAGATAACTGCGGACACAACTACCTATTATACAATTATATCATATAAACTCGGTTTTGTAAACACAATTTTATTATTTTAATGTATGTTTTTGAGCTCGGCGGCAAAAAAATTATAAAAAGAGCAAAAAAATGTCAAAAAGGTATTGCAAAATGATGGAGAGTGTGGTATAATAACGAAGTATTGTAAGAGTGGGCTTGAAAGAGTCCACTCTTAATTGTTAGAAAAGTTATCTTGGAGGTGCTAATGGCAAAGAACGTTACTATCGCCGAAAGAGTGCGAGAGCTCGCTGAGCCCCTTGCCGATGAGATCGGCATATGGGTGTGGGACGTTGAGTTCGTCAAGGAGGGCGCGAGAAGAGTATTGCGCATAACCGTGGATTCTGAAAACGGCATAGATATAAACGATTGCGAGAAACTGCACAGAGCTATCGACCCCCTGCTTGATGAGGCGGATCTCATTGAGGATCAGTATTATCTTGAGGTCAGCTCTCCGGGAGTGGAGAGAGAGCTTAAGAACGATATCCATATCGAGGCATGCGAGGGTTGGGACGTAGAGGTCAAGCTCTACGCGCCCGTGAATGGCTCAAAGCTGTTCCGAGGAAAGCTTTTGCCGCTCGGTGAGAACGGCGAGGTGCGAATACTTGTCGGAGAACAGACACAAAGCTTCGAGAGAAGCGCCGTTGCTAAGATAAATACCTATTTTGAATTTTAAAAAACAAACAAAAAAAGGATGGAAGCTAAAAAATGAACAAGGAATTTTTTGTTGCGCTTGACCTTCTCGAAAAGGAGAAGGGTATTCCGAAGGAGTATATGCTGGAAAAGATAGAGGCGGCTCTTCTTTCCGCTCTTAAAAAGGAATACGGAAGCAGCACTCTTATGAGAGTCGCTATAGACCCTGTCAAGGAGGATATGAAGGTCTATCTCCAGAAGGAGGTAGTTGAGGAGGTAGTAAATCCTCAGTGCCAGATATCGCTTGAGGAAGCAAAGGCTATAAGCAAGAGAAATACGCTTGGTAAGATGGTAGAGACCGAGGTCAAGACCAAGAATCTTCGCAGACTGAGCGCGGCTGCCGCTAAATCCGTCATCATTCAGGGTATCAGAGAGGGCGAGAGAAAGGCTATGCAGGACGCTTATGAGAGCAAGCGTGAGGAGATAATCACGGCTACGGTAAGCAAGGTGTTCTCCGATAACGGCAACGTGCTTCTTGATACAGGCACGGGACACGCAACACTCATAAAGAGCGAGCAGATCCCCGGCGAGACCTTTACGGTCGGTGATAAGATAAAGGTATTCGTAATGGAAGTCAATAAAGAGGCAAGAGGACCTCTCGTAACGCTTTCGAGAGCACACGCGGGTCTTGTTCGCAGAATATTCGAGCTTGAGATCCCCGAGATAATCGACGGCGTCGTTCTCGTTAAGGGCGTTGCCCGTGAGGCAGGCTCGAGAACGAAGATATCCGTTATGTCGCGTGACGCTGACGTTGACGCGGTAGGCGCTTGTATCGGTAACCACGCGATGAGAATCGCGGGTATCGTTGACGAGCTCAGAGGAGAGAAGATAGACATAGTTAAGTACAGCGAGATCCCTGAGGAGTACGTAGCCGAGGCGCTTGCGCCCGCGGTCGTCCGCTCGGTAGAGTTCACCGCTGAAAGAGCCTGCAAGGTGATCGTTGACGCTGACCAGCTTTCCCTTGCTATCGGTAAGGAGGGACAGAACGCCCGTCTTGCCGCAAGACTTACAGGCTATAAGATAGACATCAAGGCAGAGTAAGAGCTTTGCGGAGGTGAGCAGGGTGGAGCAAAAGAAGAGAAAGACACCTGAACGCCAGTGCCTCGGCTGTAATGAGCGCAAGGCAAAAATGGAGCTTCTTCGTGTGGTAAGGACACCCGAGGGAGAGGTCGTGCTTGATTTCACAGGAAAGAGATCGGGCAGAGGCGCGTATATCTGTCGTAACGTAAGCTGTCTGAAGAGAGCGAGAAAAACGAAGAGGATAGATAAGAGCCTCGACGTTACCATCCCCGAAGAGGTATACGACAGAATGGAAAGCGAGCTTGAGAGTAATGGCTGACGTTACGAAATTACTCAGCACACTCGGGCTGTGCGTAAAGGCGGGAAAGGTAGTGTTCGGAGTTCCCATGATATGCGAGGCGATGCGAAAGGGAGCGGCAAAAGCTCCGGTGCTCGTGCTTGAGGCGTCGGATACGTCGGATAACACGCATAAGAGGATCACCGATAAATGCAACTATTATAAAACACGACTTGTAAGACTTGAGGTCGGCGGAGAGCAGCTCGCCGCGGCGGTCGGAAAAAGCGCGTACATCGGCGCGGTCGCGGTCACCGATAAGGGACTTAGCGAGCTGGTCGAAAAATACATTTGACAGAACAAACCCAAATCCACGGAAAGGAGTCTCCTATCGGCATGGAGACACGGTGTAAAATATGGCAGCTACAACAACTAATTTGTTGAAGGTAACTCAGCTTTCAAAGGATATGAATATGAAGAGCAAGGATGTACTTGAGGTGCTTGCGAGCAAGGGTGTAATACCTAAGTCTCAGGCAACACTTGAGCCTGCTCAGTTTGAGGTGCTCTTCGAGACACTCACAAAGGCAAATCAGATCGACAATATAGGAAATTATCTTGACGGAGTTACCTATATTCCGTCAAAGAAGAAGTCGGCTGCCGTAAAGGCTCCCAAGGAGGAGATCGTCGCAACCGACGTAAAGGCAGAAGAAAAGGCAACGCCTAAGACCGAGACACAGGAGCAGCCTAAGAGCGCTAAGAGTGCGGAGGATGCCGACGCTCCCAAGACCGAGGTCAAGAAGGAAGAGGTAAAGGAAGTAAATGGCGCGGCTTCAGCGGAAAAGAAGGAGACCGCCGCAGCTCCTCGCGCGGAGCAGCCTAAGGCGCAAACCCAGACTGCCGTTCCCAAGCAGGAGACAAGACAGCCTCAAAGACCCGTAGCTCCCGCAAGAGAGAGCAAGCCTTACGCGGGTGGAGCGCAGAGCCCCGCGCAAAGACCCGCATATCAGGGTCAAAGACCCGACCAGAGAGGCGGCGCGCAGGGCGGTCAGTTCGATAGAGCTAAAGGCGGATTTGACGGACGCGGACAGTTCGGCGGACAGGGACAGAGAACAGGCGCTCAGAAGCCTCAGGGTCAGAGAAACGACCGTTCGCACGGAGTGGGCGGCTTTGATAAAGAGGATAGACAGCAGAGAGGTCCTGTCAATTCCTTCAAGCCTCAGCCTATCGTCCGCAGTCAGACAGCTAAGGGTGACGAAGCTCCCAAGCAGAGAGGCGCTACTCGTGTCGTAGATATGAGAGCGGGCTCTGTCGACCTTTCCAAGTACGATGAGAGACTTGACAATTTCGTTCCCGATTCAGTTGCTGACGCAAGAGGCGGAAACCAGAGAGTTAAAAAGCAAGCTCCTATGGGAATGAAGCAGGGCTTTGGCGGTAAGGGCAAGGATAAGTTTGCTAAGGGCAAAAAGTCCACTCAGCCCGTAACCAAAGCTCCTACGAGCGTAACTCTTCCCGAGGAGATAATGGTCAGCGACCTTGCGTCAAGACTTAAGGTCACGTCCGCTGAGGTCGTTAAGAGACTTATGATGCTTGGTATGATGGTGACCGTAAACCAGACAGTCGATTACGACACCGCGGCGATAGTTGCCGAGGAGATGGGTATAGCGGCTACTAAGGAGGTAGTTGTTACCATCGAGGAAAGACTCTTTGACGAGGAAGAGGACAGCGAGGACAATCTCGTCACACGCGCTCCCGTCGTTTGCGTTATGGGTCACGTTGACCACGGTAAGACCTCTATACTTGACACTATCCGTCATACCAACATAACAACAGGCGAGGCAGGCGGTATCACACAGCACATCGGTGCTTACCGCGTTATGGTAAACGACCAGCCCATCACCTTCCTTGACACCCCCGGTCACGAGGCATTCACCGCCATGCGTGCAAAAAATACAAT
>JAZSNX010000153.1:0-3074 GCA_045536665.1 Eubacteriales bacterium | reverse complement strand
CTTCTGTGTTTTTTTATTTATATCAACAGAGGATAGAGTTAACTGTTTGCTTCTCAACCAACGGTTGTTAAGGTGTCGTAACAAGATATTTACATTACTCGTAAATCGTGCTATAATAAACATACACATACAATAAACGAGCTTGGGGGAAATATGAAAAACATCAATATAGCAAAAAATATAGCAAATCTCCGAAAAAAGAAAGGACTAACACAGGATCAATTGGCTCAAGAATTAAGTGTTTCAGCGCAAGCAATATCAAAATGGGAAACAAACGCTTCTTTACCTGATATTCAAATGCTACCTGTCATTGCTGAATACTTTGCGGTAAGTGTTGACTATTTGTTTTACGGCCAAAATTACGTATATGACGATATTTATGATAAGGTCTTCAACAAAATATGCTCATATCCTCAGATGTGTAAGGATTCTTATGAAAAAGCGCATAAGTTTATTTCATATGCACATCACGGTATTTGCAGAGGAGGTCTGCGAGGAAGAGGAGTCATATATGATACGCCGTCGCATATTTCCAACGAAAACGGAGTATCATTGATATCCGGAAAGGGCTATGGCGCTATTATAACAAGACGTTTTTTTGAGAACATTAGCTCAAGCACGGCTGATCTGTCTACATCTTTGCTGTCCGCGCTCTCGGACAGAAACGCGTTTATAGTATGTATGGCAATAATTTCAATGAGTGATATAAGCTATGGCGAGCTTCAGGAAAGTCTGAAATTTTCGGATAAAGAATTACGAACAGCTCTCGATATACTGATTTCAAGCAAATTAGTGATTGAAAAAAGCTCAAAGCATAAATCTCTTGGACTTACCTACGATATAAATGAAAAATATCATTCTTGCCTCTGTATTTTGATGGCAACCATTGAAATGCAAAGATATACATTAGAAGATTATAGTTGCTGCATGGGATACGGAGATTATCCGATAAGCATATAGTATTTAAGCAGCTCCGTTTTATGCGGAGCTGCTTTTACAATTGAATGTAATTATATTTTTGCGCTACCTATTGAATTTATCTAATAAATGTGATAGAATATATATCATTGATAATATTGGGGGAGAAAATATGTACAGAATATTGAAAAAGCAAATACTCAATAGTACAGTAACCTTGATGGAAATAGAAGCACCTTTTGTGGCTAAAAAAGCTCAACCAGGTCAATTTATCATTCTGCGTGTCGATGACGAGGGAGAAAGAATACCTCTTACAGTTGCTGGATACGATAGAGAAAAGGGAAGCGTTACTATAATTTTCCAGATTGTCGGTGCAACTACGGCGCTTTTGAACACAAAAAACGAGGGCGAATATATACAGGATTTTGTAGGTCCTTTAGGAAAGCAAACCAAGCTTGACGGACTAAAGAAGGTCTGCATTGTAGGCGGTGGTGTTGGGTGCGCTATTGCGCTTCCTATAGCCCGTAAGCTTCATGAGCTTGGTTGCTCGGTAACTTCTGTCATTGGATTCAGAAGCAAGGATCTGCGTATACTCGAAGAAGAGTTCGGCGAAGCGTCTGATAAGCTATACGTTATGACAGATGATGGCTCTTACGGTACGAAGGGAAACGTATGCAAGCCTCTTGAGGAAATGTTCGCAAACGGCGAGACCTTTGACGAGGTCATTACTATTGGTCCTCTTATAATGATGAAATTCGTTGTAGAAGCGGTACGCCCCACTGGAATACCGTGTACTGTTTCTATGAATCCTATAATGATAGATGGAACGGGAATGTGCGGCGGTTGCCGTCTCACGCTCAACCGTGATGGAAAAAAGATAACAGAGTTTGCTTGCGTTGACGGTCCTGACTTCAATGGTTACGAGGTCGATTTTGACGAAGCTATGTCAAGAGGCTCAATGTACCGTGACTTTGAGCGTCACGCATACGAGACGACCTGCAATCTGTTTGGCAAGGAGATAAAATAAAATGGCTAATATGTCCCCAAAGAAAAACCCCATGCCAACGCAAGAGCCGCAAAAACGAGCTCACAACTTCGATGAGGTTGCGACGGGTTACGATGAGGCAATGGCAATAGACGAGGCTCTTAGATGCCTTAATTGCAAGAATATGCCGTGTGTAAGCGGTTGCCCTGTTAATATTCACATTCCAGAATTTATTTCAAAGATCAAGGAAGGCGATTTTGAGGGCGCATATCAGATAATTAGCAAGACCTCAAGCTTACCTGCGGTCTGCGGACGTGTTTGTCCTCAAGAAACACAATGCGAAAGCAAGTGCGTAAGAGGCATCAAGGGAGAGCCTGTCGGCATAGGCAGACTTGAGCGCTTTGTTGCCGATTGGCACAATGCACACTCAAATGATACTCCTATCGTCAAAGAACCAAACGGACATAAAGTCGCTATTGTAGGCTCTGGTCCTTCAGAACTTACCTGTGCGGGCGATCTCGCAAAAGAAGGCTTTAGTGTGACAGTTTTTGAGGCGCTGCACAAGGCAGGCGGTGTTCTTGTATACGGTATACCCGAATTCCGTTTACCTAAGGCTATTGTTCAAAAAGAGGTTGATAATCTTGCGGCTATGGGCGTTGATATTCAAACAAATATAGTTATTGGAAAAACGCTTACTATAGACGAGCTGTTTGATATGGGCTACGAGGCGGTATTTATAGGCTCAGGCGCGGGACTTCCAAACTTTATGGGAATTCCGGGTGAGGCGTTTAAGGGCGTTTATTCAGCTAACGAATTTCTTACACGCTCAAATCTTATGAAGTCTTATAAAAAAGATCCTGCAACGCCGATAATGAAGGGCGGAAAGGTTACGGTAGTTGGTGGCGGAAACGTGGCTATGGACGCAGCAAGAACTGCTCTTAGGCTTGGCGCTGATAAGGTCTATATCGTCTACAGACGCTCAATGGAAGAGCTTCCCGCAAGGCGTGAGGAGGTCGAGCACGCAATAGAGGAGGGAATTGAGTTTTTGCTTCTTAATAATCCCGTAGAGATTATTGGATACAACAATCCTGAGGATAAGCGTGATCCTAAAAACGGCTTTGTTATAGGTATGAAATGTATCAAAATGGAGCTAAGTCGGATCGTAGCCATG
>JAZSNX010000213.1:0-3512 GCA_045536665.1 Eubacteriales bacterium | reverse complement strand
GTTCCCGAGATCATGATTCCTCTCGTTGGTGACGTTAAGGAGCTCAAGTACGTTAAGAGCGTAGTTGTTGCAACCGCTGACGCTGAGATCGCTGCCGCAGGCGTATCTCTCAAGTATGAGGTTGGTACAATGATCGAGATCCCCAGAGCATGTCTGACTGCTGATGAGATCGCTGCTAACGCAGACTTCTTCTGCTTCGGTACAATCGACCTCACACAGATGACCTACGGCTTCTCTCGTGACGACGCAGGTAAGTTCCTTAGCGCTTACTACGACGCTAAGATCTTCGAGAACGATCCCTTCGCTAAGCTCGACACCACAGGTGTTGGTAAGCTTATGAACATGGCTGTAACTCTCGGTAGACCCGTTAACCCCAAGCTCCACGTAGGTATCTGCGGTGAGCACGGTGGTGACCCCACGTCTGTTGAGTTCTGCCACAGCATCGGACTTGACTACGTTTCCTGCTCTCCCTTCCGTGTACCGATAGCTCGTCTTGCTGCCGCTCAGGCTGCTATCAAGGGCTGATCCTTTGACGGAAAAGAAGTAAACTAAAAAACTTAAGACCTTGCAAAAGAAATTTTGCAAGGTCTTTTTGTTGTTGTTTATTCTTTATTCAATGAAGCAGATCGTAGTACATCCAAAGTACGCTGTAACGGTCCTTGAGGTCTTTAGCGTAGAGATGCGCGTCTGCTATCTTTGCCTCACCGTAAAGCTTTTTGAAAGCATCATAAGAAATGCCTATTTGCTCTGTAAGCGCGAGCAGCTCAGCGGATGTCGGGCAATCAGCGAGCAGCTTGCGTATCTCCCCCCACTTCTCACGGTACACGCTGACTCTATCCACGTCGTACCAGCCAAGCTTATACTGAAGCGCGAGAACTTCATCGGAGATATCCGTGTATATGCGGCGAATATTCTTTTCATACTCTTCTCTGTCAAAGTGAGCTTTCGCATCGTCGATACTGTCGAGAGCGAGAAGTCTTTCACGCAGCTTCGCTGTCTCTATCGCCGAGCAGCAAACGTCTATTCCGTGAGGAAGATAGGGCTCATTATTAACTATTCCGACTATCTCAAAGTAATGTGACATATGATGCTCACTGCCCGACGCGGGACGTGAATTGCCAACGTAAGCCATAAGTATTCCTACCGCTACAAGTGCCTCCATAAGCGTACCGACAGCCTCGGACGAGCGTTGCTTCAAGCCCTCGGCAAGCTTTACGGTCTCTTCTACCGCCCTGTAGGTTGCGTCCATAACGGTCTTGCACAAATACTCGTTGTTTATAAGGTGGCTAAACTTCCAGTCGTTAAGACAGGAGTATTTTCCGATTATATCTCCGTAACCCGCCTGTATCATTTCAAGAGGAGCTGACGCGAGCATATCAACGTCACCGATAATAGCCTTCGGAACGTCCGCGTTGAGCGTTACCTTCATTCCGCCGAGTATAAGAGCCGCTCCCTTTGAGGCATAGCCGTCCATTGACGGAGAGGTAGCTACGATAAAGTAAGGCAGTCCGCACAAAAAGCTTACGTGCTTGCAAAGATCGTTTATAACGCCTGAGCCGATACCGATAATAAGATCGGTGTTATCACTTACGTGAGCTCGCAGAGCTTCTATTGCCACCTCATCTGGGACGAGCACCTCGACTGTGTCATAAACAAAAGTATTGGCAAGCTTGTCTCCGAGCTTATTTGTAACTGTCTCTCCGCCCACCGCATAAGTATTGCGGTCAGCCACCAAAAGTATATTATTATAGTTTTCTGTGAGCTCCGAGAGGCACTCACAAGCGTTTTTACCGATAACAACGCTATCTATCGGACATTTATGAGACGCTCCGCATTCGCAAGCATCTATTCCCTTTAAAAGTTCTGATATATTCATACGTTCTCCTTATAAAAGCTCCGCAAGATATTCATCAAGTTTTGTGTAATCATCGACACAAACAAAGCCAAAATCGGACTTATATACAGACTCGTCGTTGCCGCCAAGTCCGTAATCGTCGCCTACGAATACGACCTCGTTATGCGCAAGTCCCATTTCCTTGCAGTAATTATCAAGGGCATAATACTTATTATAGGGTCTTGACACCATATCGAACGATGACGAGCCGCCAACGAACACTATGTATTCGGGGAATGTAGCGCACACCTCGTCGTATATAGCGCGGCGCTTGGAGCGATCGGGGTCAAATGCGAGCTTATCCTCAGCCTTTGCCTTTGTTCCGAGTATAGCGAAGGTCACACATCCCGAGGGGTGGAACTCAACGCTCTCTCCCGCAAATTCCGTAAATCCATACTTTTCACGAAGCATTGCCACACGGGCGCTTACTGACTCTCTGTCGCAAGGCAATATCTCGTCTCTCTTTATATCCAAAGTTTTGGTATCCTTGTTATACTCACCGTACTGCAATCCGTAATTTCCGATAATATCAAGAGGATATCCGTCCATTTGATTGAAAATGCGCATACACTGCCCCGCGCCAACCATCACAAGCGAGTATTTCTTTGCCAAACGGTCCAAAACACTCCTGTTGCGCGCATCAAGCTTTGTCTTGTGCTGTGTCAGCGTTCCGTCCAGATCAAAGGCTATGAGCTTAATATTGTTTTCCATTTTGTCCTCCGCTGTTTGTTTACAAAAAAATTACTATACGCCTTGACAAGCGTTATCTTTACGAATATAATTATATGTAATTGAGCGTTATCTGTCAATACTTGGCTCAAACATTAAGAAACGCTCAAAAATGATCACAAAAAATCGAGGATAAAAAGATGTTTAAAAATCAGCGTCACGCAGAAATACTGACAATATTGAGAAAAGAAGGCTTTGCTGAGGTGCGCGCCTTGAGCGAGAGACTGTATGCAAGTCAGCCAACCATACGAAGAGATCTCAGCTATCTTGAAAAGCAAGGCTTTGTGCGCCGCAGTCACGGTGGCGTTATTGCCGCTGACGACACGGTAAACACGCCCGTATCCTTCCGCAAGGGCAAACGTGCTCCTGAAAAGGCACGGATATGCCGACTTGCGGCAACCTTGATACCAAAATCAAGTCTTATTTTCACCGACGCATCCACCACGGCGTTTCATCTCGCTGAGTACATAAAGGAAGAAGACGACGTTACAGTCGTTACCAACGGCTTGCCGATTTGCGGCATACTTGCGGAAAACAATATCCGCACCTTTTCTACGGGAGGACGTATTTTGAAATTCTCAATGGCTTTTGTCGGCTATCAGGCGGAGAAAAACGTCCATAGCTTCAACGCCGATCTGTTTTTCTTTTCAGCGTCTTCCTTCGGTGAGGACGGTGTTATTTCCGATTATTCAGAGGAAGAGACCGCACTTAGAATGGCAATGCGCTCCCGTTCCGCAAAAGCCGTCTTTTTATGCGATTCTGATAAATTCGGCACAAACTCTGCTTTCAGGGCATTTTCTTTATCGGATATTGACTGTATTGTAACCGATACGCCACTCGATGAAGAGCTACTACAAAGATACAGTATAAGTCTGCAAAAGCAAGTAGA
>JAZSNX010000164.1:0-6479 GCA_045536665.1 Eubacteriales bacterium | reverse complement strand
TTATCGGCGGTCAGAATATGTCTATCGTTTACAACGCTCGTGAGGTTGAGACCTATATGGAGCGTATCCATGCTTCGGGAATTGAAAACAACGTTCTCGTTGATAAGTATATGATGGGAACAGAGGTCGAGGTAGACGTTATCTCCGACGGTAAGGACGTTCTTATCCCCGGTGTTATGCAGCACGTTGAGCGTGCGGGAGTCCATAGCGGTGACTCTATTGCCGTTTATCCTCCTTACAGTATAAACGATAAGATACTTGATACTATCATCAAGTCCTCTGAGAGCCTTGCGTTGGCTCTCGGAACAAAGGGTCTTGTAAATATTCAGTACCTTATTTATCGTAATGAGCTTTACGTTATCGAGGTCAACCCCAGAGCGTCGAGAACTATTCCTTACATCAGTAAGGTAACGGGTGTTCCTATGGTAGACCTTGCCACTAAGGTCATGGTCGGTGCTTCTCTCAAGTCTCTCGGTTATGGCACAGGACTTTACCGCACACCTCCTTACTATGCGGTTAAAGTTCCCGTATTCTCATTCCAAAAGCTTACAGACGCAAACTCTTACCTTGGACCGGAAATGAAGTCCACGGGTGAGGTGCTTGGTCTTGGTAAGAATCTCAACGAGGCAATATTTAAGGGCCTCACCTCCGCGGGCTTTAATCTCAAAGCACCCACTATGGGCTCTGACGTTGGCGTATTTATAAGCGTTGGTGAGCATGACCTTCTTGAGATCGTATCTCTCGCTAAGAAGCTTGACGACCTTGGTATGAAGATATACGCTACTAAGGACACAGCAAAGGCTATCGAGGGTCTCGGTATTATTGCTGAGGCTATTGGCGATCTTGGAGAGAACGACGACGCATATAAGCTTATTGAGTCAGGCAAGATAAGCTATATCGTTTACACGGGTACGCTCTTTGATAACACTCTTGACGAGTATATCGCTCTTCATAGAAAGGCTCTTCAGCATTCGGTCGCTTGCCTTACCTCGCTTGATACGGCAAACGCTCTTGCGGACATAATCGCAAGCCGTTATAATCAGCAGAACACCGAGCTTGTTGATATCAACGACATGAGAACAGAGCCTCTTACTATTAAGTTCTCCAAGATGCAGGGAACAGGTGACGACTATATCTTTATCGATAACTTTGACGGTAAGATAACCTGTCCCGAGTCCTTGAGCCTAACTCTTTGTGACAGACATTACGGCGTTGGCGCTGACGGTCTCGTGCTTATTGAGAAGTCAGACGTTGCGGACGCTAAGATGCGCATATTTAACAGAGACGGTAGTGAGGGCAAGATGGCAGGTAACTCCATTCGTTGCGTGGGTAAGTATCTCTACGATAACGGAATCATCGTTAAGGATATGATGGATATCGAGACAGGCGCTGGCGTCAAGGATCTCCGTCTCTACACAAGAAACGGAAAGGTCACGACTGTTAGCGTTGGAATGGGCAAGGCAAGCGTGCTTGTTAAGGACATTCCCACCACCATTAAGGAAGAGAAGGTAGTCAACTATCCTCTCACAATTGGCGAAAAGACCTATAACGTTACACTCGTTTCTACGGGTAATCCCCACTGCGTTGTGTTTACCGATTACGTAGACGGTATTGATATGCCCACGGTAGGACCGCTCTTTGAGAACGCTCCCGAATTCCCTGAGCGTATAAACACCGAGTTTGTAAGAGTTGTAAACTCTCATACGCTTAAGATGCGTGTATACGAGCGTGGTAACGGCGAAACTCTCGCTTGCGGAACAGGCGCTTGCGCGGCTGTTGTCGCGGCTGTTGAGAACGGCTACTGCAAAAAGGGTGACGACATAACAGTTAAGCTTCGCGGCGGAGACCTTGTAGTTAAGTACAC
The DNA here is from genome assembly GCA_045536665.1 of Eubacteriales bacterium. Lineage (GTDB taxonomy): Bacteria > Bacillota > Clostridia > Oscillospirales > CAG-272 > HGM12713. The sequence continues at coordinate 4,615 of JAZSNX010000164.1, read as the reverse complement.
CGACGAAAAGCTTATCCTTATGGGTAACGCTGAGCTCGTATATCAGGGCTATATCGAAGACTAAAATCAAAAAACCGCGGATTTATCCGCGGTTTTTTTAATATAGTTGATTTTATATTTTTTTTAAAAAATATAGTTGATTTTCTATTTTTAGTATGATATAATCTCATTGATCTCAAGTATTAGGGAGCGAATAGTAATATGCAAGTTGAAAAGGATTTTATTACAGAGAGTTTTATAAAGCCATCTGCGCATTACCGCGGCAGACCCTTTTGGGCGTGGAATACCGAGATAACACCAAAAAAGATAGAAAAGCAGATAAAGGATTTTTCCGATATGGGCTTTGGCGGCTTCGTTATCCATTCAAGAAACGGACTTCGCACCCGATATATGGGTGAGGAGTTTATGGAAATGGTGAAGCTTGCCATAAGGTGCGCTGAGAAACACGGACTTAAGGTGTGGCTTTACGATGAGGATAGATGGCCCTCGGGTAATGCGGGCGGAGCGGTAACAATTGATAAAAAATACCGTGTCAAGTATCTGACCTTTACAAGGGAACTGCCAAGCTCATACACCACTGAAAAGGACAAGTACGATGGCATACCCTGTTTGCTCGCCTCATTTAGTGTTCATCTTGATGAGAACGGATATTTGGCAGATTATTCCTTGACAGAGCAGGACAAGGCGAATATATACGTATTCGTATGTACTACCGAGGATAGTCCAAGATATAACGGACAGGCAAACGTTGACACTCTTGATCCTCGATCAATACGTAGATTTATCGACCTTACGTATGAGAAATATTATGATGAGATCGGCGAGTATTTTGGCAATACTGTTGAGGCTATCTTTACCGATGAGCCGCACTGTATGCTAACGGAAATGCTTAAATATTCAGAGCTTGAAATGCTCACGGATATCAAGCTTCCGTGGACAGCAACATTTGCCGATACGTATTTCGCTCGATTTGATGAAGATATCGTCTCGCGTCTGCCCGAGCTTTTGTGGGAAAGAGCAGACGGGGAATACTCGACAGCGCGTTACCGATACCATGAGCACGTAGCGGAGAGATTTAAAGAAGCGTATTCGAGGCAGATTGGCGATTGGTGCAGGAAACACGGCATCAGCTTTACGGGACATTTCCTTTTGGAGGAGACACTCTCGGCACAGACCTCTTGTACCAAGGATGTTATGCGTTGTTACGCGGATGAGGATATTCCCGGAATTGACATTCTTAAGGGCAGATACGAGTTTGCTACGGCAATTCAGTGCAGATCAGTCGCGCATCAGTACGGAAGAAGTCGCGTGATGTCCGAGCTTTACGGAGTTAATAATTGGAATACGGATTTCAGAGAGTATCTCCATCAAGGCAATTGGCAAAGCGCGCTCGGTGTTGACGTAAGAATACCTCATCTGAGCTGGATGAGTATGCTTGGAGACGGTAAGCGCGATTATCCCGCAACGTTTAGCTATCAGTCTCCGTGGTATCTCGATAATAATATTTTAGAGGATCATTTTGCGAGACTTCATACTGTTCTTGAGAACGGAAAGCCGATAGTTCGAGTTGGCGTTATTCATCCTATCGAGAGCTTTTGGCTCTTGTACGGAGTAAAAGATAAGACCGCACGTATACGCAATGAAAGAGATAACGCCTTTGCAAAGCTTTTTGAGTGGCTGACATTTGGAGGAATAGATTTTGATTTTATAAACGAAGCTTTACTTCCCGAACAGCTCTGCGAGAATGGAAGCATCGGAAAAATGCGATATGACGCGATAATTGTTCCGGATTGTATAACCATTCGTTCTTCAACGCTCAAGGCATTGGAGGCTCTTAGCGAGCAAGGCATAAGAATAATATTCGCAGGAAGCGTGCCGAAGCTTGTGGACGGCAAGGAAAGTCAAGCAGCGCTTGAGCTCTCAGAGCGTTGCGAGACTATCGAATATTCACATTTGTCACTTGAAAAAGCGCTTAATAAATATCGCTCTTTTGAGCTTATGCATATAAACGGAAATCCTGTTGATAATATCATCTATCAAGAACGCTTGCTCGACGGTGAGAGGTGGCTGTTCTTGTGCAGAGCAAAAAAGATAGCGGATAGCGAGGACAGCAGAGCTAATGACTATATGTTTAAGTTCGACGGAATATATACGCCTGTTCTTTACGATACGATGACAGGAGAGAAACGCAAGCTTCCGTGTAAGTATATCGGAGACAAGACCTACGCTGATCTGAAGCTATATAAGTACGATACAGCGCTTATCCGTCTTGAACGCAACAGAGCGGACACGGTAAAGAGCGAAACTCCGAGCGGCTCTTTCTCCGACATATATATTGATAACACAGTCGAATACGAGCGTGAGGAAGATAATGTCTGCCTTCTTGATATGGCGGAGTATTCATTGGACGGAGAGAATTGGTATCGAGAAACAGAGGTGCTCGCCATCGACACAGCTTGCAGGAAGCAGTTTTCTCTTCCTGCTATTATGGGAAAGAGCGCTCCTCAGCCGTGGTGCGTTAACGACGACATAAGTCAAGACGTATACTTACGCTTTAATGTCAAGAGCGAGTTCGAGGTCAGTACCCATATTGCTTTTGAACGCCTCGAAGAGCTTTGGCTCAATGGCGAGAGCGTTCCGATAATATCCAATGGCTGGTACGTTGACGAAGATATAACGAAAGTACGTCTTCCAAAGCTTTTCGCGGGGGATAACACGATTGTGGCTAAAATCAAGATAACTAAAACATACGGACTTGAGCCTATGTATCTTTTGGGTGATTTTGACGTTGAACTCAAAGGCACGCAAAAGACATTGCGCGAAGCCACAAACAGTATCTCGTTTGGAAGCATAGTTGATCAAGGTCTTCCATTTTACGGTGGAACGCTAACGTACAAGGCTCAGATAGACGTCGAGGACGGTGACTTGGAGATAAGCGCGAATTATTACCGTTGTGAATTTGTAAAAATTTATATTGACGGCAAGCTCTACGGTAATATTATCCTACCGCCATACAAGATACGTATTCCCGCCGTAAAAAAAGGAAAGCATCTTTTGGAGATAAAATGTATTGGCAACAGACATAACACATTTGGCTCATTGCATTGGGGAATATATGATGCTTATTACGGCCCTGCGCATTGGTATAAGAGCGGTGACGCGTTTAGCAGGGAATACAGATTATGTGATTTTGGCATAATGAAATCTCCCATATTGATCAATTACCACAACAAATAAAGAATATAGGCGTACATTTCCGATGTGATCATTTATGCGGGAATGTGCGCCTGTATCGTTTTTGTTGAAAGTGATGATAGATACCCGAGATAGTAAAAAAGTGTTGTTGAAATTATAAAAACTTGCAAAGAATGATAAAAAATTAACAATAATCTATTGACAACCTAAGTTTTTGGTGATATAATGATACCATCGCAACAACAAAAATGCAATTTTGAATTGTAAATTATGCAAATCGAGAAAGGTGATTCGAGAAAATGAACGAGAAAAACTATGGTATCGTTGACGGCGTCGAGGCTCTTGAGCGCAAGCTTTGCGAGATAAGAGCAGCACAGGAAAAATTCGCGACCTATACTCAGGAGCAGGTCGACAAGATTTTTCTCGCTGCCGCATCGGCTGCTAACAAGGCGAGAATATTCTTGGCGAGAATGGCTGTTGAGGAAACAGGTATGGGCGTCGTTGAAGACAAGGTCATCAAGAACCATTATGCGGCGGAATATATCTACAACGCATACAAGGATACAAAAACTTGCGGCGTAATTGAAGAGGACAAGGCATACGGCATCAAGAAGATAGCAGAGCCTATCGGTGTTATTGCCGCAGTCATTCCTACGACTAATCCTACGTCTACCGCGATATTTAAAACTCTTATTTCTCTTAAGACCAGAAACGGTATTATAATCAGCCCCCACCCCAGAGCAAAGAACTCTACGATAGCCGCGGCTAAGCTTGTGCTTGAGGCCGCAGTTGAGGCAGGCGCTCCCGAGGGCATTATCGGTTGGATAGATGTTCCTTCCCTTGAGATGACCAATATGGTAATGAAGGAAGCGGATATCATTCTCGCGACAGGTGGCCCCGGAATGGTAAAGGCGGCATACTCCAGCGGTAAGCCTGCGCTTGGAGTTGGCGCGGGTAATACCCCCGCGATAATCGACGACAGCGCGGATATTCTTCTTGCGGTAAGCTCGATCATTCATTCCAAGACATTTGATAACGGTATGATATGCGCTTCCGAGCAGTCTTGTATCGTTCTTGACAGTATATATGATAAGGTAAAAGCTGAATTTTCCGCACGCGGCTGCTATTTTCTTACTGAGGACGAGACCGAAAAGGTCAGAAAGACTATCATTATAAACGGTGCGCTCAACGCAAAGATAGTAGGACAGAGCGCGCATAAAATAGCGGCTCTTGCGGGTGTTGACGTTCCTGTATCCACTAAGATACTCATAGGTGAGGTTGAGAGTGTTGAGATAAGCGAGGAGTTTGCTCACGAGAAGCTTTCTCCCGTTCTGGCTATGTACCGCGCGACCACCTTTGAGGACGCCGTCGCAAAGGCGGAACAGCTCGTTGCAGACGGTGGTTACGGACATACCTCATC
>JAZSNX010000048.1:0-2957 GCA_045536665.1 Eubacteriales bacterium | reverse complement strand
GAATTGATTTGAAACAACGTAGTCAGCCTTTCCTGTTCTTCCGATAAGGTTAAGGGGTACTGCCGCAAACTGTGTAGATGCGCCGCCCTGAAGGAAGAGCACCTTGTAGTTGTCGGGAATATTCATAAGCTTGCGAAGCATAGCTTCAGCGTCGTCTATAATAGCTTCATAATCCGGAGATCTGTGGGACATCTCCATTACCGACATACCGCTCTCACCGTAGCAAACCAGCTCCGATGCTGCTTTTTCGAGTACTTCTAAAGGAAGCATGGAAGGGCCCGCCGAAAAATTGTAAACTCTGTTCATAACAATGAACCTCCGTAAAAAATTATAAGCTACTTTATTTGAATAAAGTACAATACATATATTATATAACTTTTGCCACCGTTCGTCAATAGTTTAACGAAAATTTATTGCTCTTTTTAGTATATTTTTCGCACAAATTTAAAAACGGGTGAAACTTTCGTTCACCCGTTGTACGTATATGTAATTATTTTACCAAAATCAGCTGCTCGGCGTAAGGCAAGGATTCTATCCAATCGCAGAGTGTATGCCACTCGGCAAGCTTATGTGTTCTTCTCGCGTAATAAATATTGATGAGATTTTCGTAATTGAGCGTTACGGTGCGCATCTGGTTATAGCTCGACGGCAAAAGCTGAATTATGTTGTGCCAGCTTTGTCTGTCCTCTTTGTTCTCGCAGAACTTCTGTCTCTCTGCCTCAAGATACGCGATAAGCGCGTCAAGCGCCTCGAGTCCGCCCTCGTCAAGTCTGTCGCAGGAGAAGTCCTCGCGCTCGATGGGCTTTGCGTGTATTTTATGCATAGTCGAGCAGGAATTGGCAACAGTCCCCACCTTATAAGTATCAAATTCCTTCCACCAATAAAGCGGAGCGGTTATGTCAACGGATACGAATATCTGGCGAATAAACTTGCGGTGATCGCTTCCCGCCCTACAAAGGCGCGCGCCAAAGTCAAGGTCTGCCTCTCCCATAACAAATTCGCCCTTTTCATTATAGTAGCTGTCGCTTTTCGCCCAGCTGTTCATAGGATTTCTCGCGCCTCTTATGGCGTTGTCCATATTCATAACGGACGTGCGTTCTATCTTTATCATACTTCCCTCTCTTATATCTCACAGTCGAGTACTACACGAGTCTCTATCACCTTACGGACGTATTCCGAAACCTTGAGATGCTCGGGGTGATTTGCGTAGTACGCAAGTGTATCCATATTATCAAACTCTGTAAGCAGCATAAGGTCCATAGACATATCGGTGTGCTTTTCGTCAAAGCCAATTTCCATTCTCTTTATCTCGGGGATAATTGGGAGAAGCGCGTACAGACTGTCTCTGACGATGACCATATTTTCTTCCCTTGCTTTGCCCTCTGCCTCACTCTTGAATTTCCACATTACGACGTGTCTTATCATAGCTTTATCTCCTTTTTGTAAAAAAACTGTATTATTCTTCATAATGATATCATATTTTAAGTAAAATGTCAATTGACTTTTCATTAATTATATGATATGATAGTATATATATTTGTTTTTAATTAATTACACAGGAGACTTAAAATGTTTAACGGTCAGCTTGTTTCCTACTCGGGCGTACAGCCCAGCGGAAACCTCACTATTGGAAATTACCTCGGAGCTATCAAGAATTTTTCTACTTATTCCGAGAAATACAAGACCTTTTACTGTGTCGTCGACGAGCACGCGATAACAGTTCGCCAAGTTCCCGCGGAGCTTCGCAGACGCACGTATGAAACGCTCGCTCTTTATATGGCTTGCGGTCTTGACCCTGAAAAGAATACTCTTTACGTTCAGTCGCACGTCCACGAGCACGCTGAGCTTGCGTGGATACTCAACTGCTTTACTATGTTTGGAGAGCTCTCGCGTATGACGCAGTTCAAGGACAAGAGCACAAAGCACGCGGATAACGTAAACGCGGGACTTTTCACCTACCCCGTGCTTATGGCGTCTGATATCCTGCTCTACCAGACGGACGTCGTTCCCGTCGGTGTAGACCAAAAGCAGCACGTTGAGCTTTGCCGCGATATAGCCGAGAGATTCAATCAGGTGTTCCCAGACACCTTCACCGTTCCCGAGCCTATCATCTCCCAGTCCGGAAAGAAGATAATGTCGCTTGCCGACCCCACAAAGAAGATGTCAAAGTCCGACGAGAACGCAAACGCGGTCGTATACATTCTTGACGATAAGGACACCATAATCCGCAAGTTCAAGAGAGCGGTCACCGACAGCGAGACATCTATCCGCTTTGCCGAGGGCAAGGACGGCATCAACAACCTCATCACCATCTACTCCTGCTTCACAGGCAAGACGATCGAGGAGGTCGAAAAGGAATTTGAGGGACAGGGCTACGGCACGTTCAAGCTGGCGGTCGGAGAGGCATGCGCCGACGCGCTCACTCCCGTTCAGCAGAGATTCCGCGAGATACTCGCCGACAAGGCATTCCTTGAGGCTCAGATGAAGAAGGGCGCTGAAGAAGCATCCTACTACGCTCGCAGAACTCTCGGCAAGGTCCAGAAAAAGCTTGGTTTTGTAAAGATATGACCTTGACATTCAACATAAAATAATGTATAATAAAATTTGATGTAAATAAAAGAAAGGCTGGTTACTTCAATGGAAAAGCAAAAATACGATTTTTTGAAAACGACCGCCGCTAATATCCGTCTCGATATTCTCGAGGAGGTCCACGCGGCAAGCTCAGGTCACCCCGGCGGTTCTCTTTCTATCGCGGACATTATGGCGTATCTCTACTTTGTTGAGATGAACGTTGACCCGAAGAACCCCAAGATGGACGACCGTGACAGATTCGTCCTCTCCAAGGGACACACCGCTCCCGCTCTCTACGCGGCTCTCGCTGAGAAGGGCTTTTTCGACAAGAGTGAGCTCAAGATGCTCCGTCACGTTGATTCCTTCCTTCAGGGTCACCCCGATAT
>JAZSNX010000053.1:0-7954 GCA_045536665.1 Eubacteriales bacterium | reverse complement strand
TATTATTGTAGTTAGAAGATTGAATTACCACGGAGTGCTGCTTACCATTACCTCAACGGGATTTTCCGTCGCTGTTCCCGAAAGCGCTTCAATAAGCGTCAGAATGGTCTGCGAGATATTGCTGCCTATGGTCATCAGCGCCATACACATACAAAAGCCTATGAAGAATCTTCCAAACGGCATTTTGACCGGAATAGGCTTTTCATAAGGAAGCTTTTTCAAGAAGATAAAAGCTATCGGAAGCGCGATGGCGTAGATGGCAACGAACGAGAGCACGTCGCCAAAGGCAAAGTGTGACCGTACGCTCGGCAAAGCCAAGGTGAATATGATATCAGCCGCTATTGCCAATAGCTCAAGAACGATCGCCATGGTAAACGCAAACCAGCCGAATCTTGAGAAATAGCGCGAAGCGCTTTGATGTGTAAGTCTGCCCGTAGCGGGATCTAACTCAAATTGCAGTGTTTTTGTTTTAGTTGTGTTTTCGTTCATGTTTATCCTTTCTCTATGCGCGCCTCAGAACGAGAATTTGTTTCTCGCCCCTATGGGAAGCATACATAGCTTTATCAAGAAATATATCGGTACGCAAAGCGTGAGCGTTGAGAGCAGCTCGGGAAGTATCACGCTTGGCAGGACCGAGAGCGTGGGGAGCTTTTCCGCGGATATCCAAAGCGCTAAATATGTGCCGACACCCCGAATAGCGAGCATTGGCAGCATAAGGAGCAAAAAGGACAAAAGCTTTGGAATGAGCTTCTCTCCTATAAGTATCGCCACCGTGACGGCGACGAGATAAAAGAGAGCTGAGAAGCTCGGAGCGACAGCTCCAAGCGCGTCTATAAAATAGCCCGCGGCAATAGAGCAAACGAGCGCCGCTTTTTTATTATCGAGCAAAGCAATAGCGCAAAGCGCGCAAAGTATAAGATCGGGCGTTGAGCCAAAGGGAGCGAGGCGGGAGAAAAACGAGCATTGAAGCACCCCGATAAGGAATATGGCGATGCCGTACACTATCAGCCTGCGAAGCAGCAGCCTTTTTTCACCCGATGACGAGAGGCGCTTCATTGTGCTACCTCCTCATCGTATCCACAGATTATCATAACGCTTCCGAGGTCCTCAAGGGAAGAGAAGTCGATGGACGGCTCTACCACAGCCATAAGCTTTCTTGTTGCCTCGTCAGCCTCTATCGAGATTATGCGTCCGATATAAAGACCGTTCGGGTAAACGCTTCCCGTGCCGCTGGTGTATACTCTGTCGCCTACCTTTATGTCGGCGTCAGCGGCGTAGCTCATAAGGCACTTGCCCTCCTGACGAAGCGCGATATCGCCCTCGACCGTTCCGATAACTCCCGTTCTGTCGGTGTAAACGCCGACTGCGCTCGATGTCTCTACGATGCTTACTACCTTGCACCAATCAAGACCCACCTCTGTAACGTGACCAAGAAGTCCTTTTGAAGTGACCACGGGCATATTGTTCTTTATTCCGTGGATAGCGCCCTTGTTGAGCGTGAGCACGGTAGAGTAATTTCCTGCCTCGTGGGATATGATATCGGCGTCGGTAAGCACAAATTCGGGATTGTCGTTATGTAACTCGAGGTATTCCTTTAGCCATTCGTTTTCGGCTTTCAGCACCTCGTTGTCAGCTGACTGATCCTTGAGAGCCTCGATCTCCGCCTTGAGCGCCTCATTCTCCTTAACGAGCGCGTCGTAGTCCTTAAATACCGCGACAAAGCCGTCGATAGCTCCCGCCACCTTTCCGCCGCACCACTCAAAGGGCTTTGCGATCGTCTTAAGCCCGCTTCTGATTATATCCACTTGACCGAAGGCGGCAAGCACTGAGGGCACGAGCACGGCGACTATCGCTATCGCCACGCACACAATGAAAAATTTAGACTTTACGAATTTCATCTTCGCCCTCCTTTCTTACCTCTTCACTATTCACTCTTACTTTTTACTTTAAATTATCTTCCTCTGTATCTGAGCAGGTCGCCCATCTGCCCCTCGCTCTCAAGAACTCTCGAGATACCGATGCATACCGCTTCAAGGGGACGCTTTGCGACCGTGACCTTTATTCCCGTTTTTTCTGTTATCAATCTATCGATCCCGCGCAGCATCGCGCCGCCGCCCGTCAGCATTATTCCGTAGTCGTATATATCGGACGACAGCTCGGGAGGTGTTGCCTCAAGTGTGTGCTTTATGGCGTCGATGATCTCGCTGAGCGGCTCGCGTACTGCCGCTCTTATCTCGCCGGACGATACGTTTATCGTAGCGCCGAGCCCGCTGAGCAGATTTCTGCCCGCGACGGTCGTCTCGCCCTTGTCAAACGCTGGGTGCGCCGAGCCGCAGGCTCTTTTGATATCCTCCGCAGTTGCGACTCCGATAAGAGTATTTCTTGTCTTCCTCAGATGCTCGACGATAGCGTCGTCAAACTGGTCTCCCGCTATTCGTACCGAGCCCGCGCTGACTATGCCGCCGTGGCTGATAACGGCTATCTCAGTAGAGCCACCGCCTATATCGACTATCATACTGCCCTTGGCTGCGCCAACGCGAAGTCCCGTTCCGATAGCCGCCGCAAGCGGCTCTTCGATGAGCGCGACAGAGCGCGCGCCCGCTTCAAATATAGCGTCCTCAAGAGCGCGCTTTTCAACGCCCGTTGCTTCGTGAGGAATGCAAACGATTATAGAGGGACGGGAGAACAGTGAGAACGCTCCGCTGACCTCGAGAAAGCCCCGTACCATTTTTGAGGCAACCTCGTATTCGGCGATAACTCCGCCGCGGAGCGGACGGAAAGCCGTGATGCCCTCGGGGGTTTTACCGAGCATATTTTTGGCTGACATTCCAAGCGCGACTATATCTCGGCTCGTGTCGTTTATAGCCCCTCCCGACGGCGCTCTTAGGATTATACCCTTGCCCTTGGTACAAATAAGCGTATTCGCCGTACCAAGATCAATGCCGAATATTTTTGCCATTCGTATGCTCTCCTTTCTCCCGTATTTTTGTGATCTTTTTTATTCTATCTCGTCGGGGTAACGCCCAACCACCTTGCGGAACAGCGCCGCGAGCTTGCTGACTGGAAGTCCGACGACTCCGAAGTAACAGCCCTCTATACCGCTCACCCATTGCGAAAATCTTCCCTGTATACCGTAGCCGCCCGCTTTGTCATATGGGTCGCCGCTGTCTATATATTTTCGCATTTCCTTTTGGGGTATCTCGTCGACGTGTACCGTCGTTACGCTGTGGTCGACGTGCGTAACGCCCTCATAGGTTACCGCGATGCCCGTGCAAACGGTGTGCGAGCGCCCGCTTATGAGAGAGAGCATCTCATATGCCTCGCTCTCGTTTTGCGGCTTTCCGAGCACACGGCCGTCGCAGGCGACTACCGTATCCGCGGAAATAATTATAGCGCCCTCGTCCTCTCCACGCTCAACAAGCTCCTTGAGCGTTGCCTCGCCCTTGCGTCTCGCGAGCTCGCGCGTCAGCTGTATGGGATCAATTATATCACAGCTTTCGTCTACGTCAGCCGAGAATACGCTAAAACGAGCTCCCATTCCCGCAAGTATCTCCTTGCGCCTTGGGGAAGCAGAGGCAAGAACTATAAATTCCGAGGGGCTTTTTGCTGTCATTTTTATACTCCGATCTCTGGCTTTTGCTGATTTTGGCACTAAAATACCATTATCCAGTATAATTATAGCACAAAGTACTCATATTTTCAAGAATAAAGATATATTTATAATTAAATAATCTTCAATATTTTCTAAACTTTTTATAAATTAGGTGTCGGTTGTTGAAAATAGAGCGAGTTTGTGGTATAATCTACTTATCAAGGCAAGTAAAGGAGATAAGCTCGTGCGTGGCGGTATTGCTTTTGAGACGCTGAAAAAAAGAGGCGTCGGCGTTTTTGAATATGAGACTGTCGGCTCTACCAACACCGAGGCTCGTGTATACGCGCAGAGCGGCGGTATAGCGCCCGCGCTTTTCTTAGCGAGGGAACAGACCGAGGGCAGAGGGCGAATGGGGAGAAGCTTTTATTCCCCACGTGACACGGGACTTTATATGACGCTCCTGCTTGACGTTACTGGCGATGCCCCGTCGTCTGCCGTAAGACTCACTACCTGCGCGGCGGTGGCAACGGCAAGGGCTGTTGAGGAATGTACTGATATATCCGTCGGTATAAAATGGGTGAACGATATTTATATCGACGAAAAAAAGATATGCGGCATACTTGCCGAGAGCTTTATCGCGAATGATAGAAGATACGTGATGATCGGCGTCGGCATCAATCTTTCGACTAAGGCTTTTCCCGATGAGATAGCAGGCATTGCCGCCTCGCTTGGGCTTGACGACGCGTCTTCGGTAGTTGGTCGTCTTGCCGACAGTATTGGAGCGAATCTTATGGATATATATGAGAGCGTGCGCGCTTGCGACACGTCGTATATCGACGAATACAAAAGGCGCTCGGTCGTGCTTGGTCGTGCGGTAACCTACACGGCAGGGGATAAGCGGGGAAGCGGAATTGCCGAGGATATAGATGAGAACGGCGCGCTGTACGTAAGACTTGAGGACGGTAGCAGAGAGATACTGAACAGCGGCGAGATAAGCCTGAGAATAAAGAAAGAGGACGAAAAATGAGTGGCAGATTTATAGTATTTGAGGGAATTGACGGCTCGGGAAAGACAACGCAGGCGAGGCTGCTTGCCGAGTATCTTGAAGGACAGGGAAGAAAGGCGGTGCTCACCGCAGAGCCGACGTCACTGCCCACGGGCAGAGCGCTCCGCGAGGCGCTTGGCGGAAAGGTAAAGAAGAGCGAGTGTGAGATGGCGGTGCTTTTCGTTGAGGACAGAATAGCGCATAACATCGATGCGGAGAACGGAATAGAGGCACTTGTAAACGCGGGAGCGTACGTCATATGCGACAGATACTATTACTCAACGCTCGCGTATCAGGGACAGTCGACCGACTACGCGTGGGTCAAGTCTATGAATCTCGAATGTCCCGAGATACGTAAGCCCGACCTGTGTATTTATATAGATCTGCTCCCCGAGCAGAGCCTCGAGCGTATATCAAACGGCAGAGAAAGCGTTGAGATATACGAAAATCTTGAAACCTTAACAAAGGTGAGAGACAAATTCCTGTCGGTCATCGACGACCTTTCGGACACCGACAATATCAAGGTCATCGACGGTTACAGAACCCCCGATGAGGTAGCGGCAGAGATAATTGAAATCGTAAACGCACTTTAATTTCATAATAACAAAAGCACGGGCAAAACAATTGCGTTTTGCCCGTGCTTTTTTGACTATTGTCAAGTGTCTATATTGATATTGTATATGCCGTATCCGTTGTCGTTTTGGACCACCTCGACAGTGAACGTTACCGTGGCATCGCCAACAGAAGCCTTGAACGTGGTCTCGTAGCGCGCGCCGTTTACCTTGCTGTGATAGAGCGAGGATGAGAAGCCCGTGTATTTTTCTATCTCGATCCCCGCTTGGAAATCAATGTTTTTGTTACTTTCAACAGTTGATAGGTATTCTTCGAGATCTTGAGTAACGTCGGGGTGCAGATAGGTCTCTGCCTTTTGGTAGTCCTCAGCTTCAACAGCATCAAGGAATTCTCCGATAAAGACCTTTGCCTCGCTTGCGTTGACTCCCTTGCCGCACGAAGCGAGCGACAGAATGAGCGCAAGACAAGCTATAAATAAAACCGTTCCTTTAAAAAGCTTTTTCATAATAATACTCTCCTTTTTTCAAGCACGTTAAGACAAGGTTGCCTGTCTTAAAATGCGGGTTTGTATTCACCTACTGTAATTATACAACAATTAATTCGTGTTGTCAATAAAAAACGATAACACAGAGAACCGTCACCTGTTCATAACACAGGGGGACAGTCCTCTGTCTTGACAAAAACTAAAAAATATAACCGCATTGTAGATGAGAGGTAGATACAAGGAGTTTTTCATTGACAAGCCTTGGAATTTATTGTATAATGGTGGTAGAAGAGTGTTGTATAAACACAAGATACAGAGATGCTTTTGTATTATTTAAAGCTCCTATCATAAAATTTGCCTAAGAAGCTTAAGGGGTGGTTATCATGAAAGAAGTATCACATCCACTTTTAAAAATAAGATTTCCGAGTAAAAGAGAAGTAAAAGCTTTTTTGGTCGTTTTAGTTTTGCTTGCCCTCTTTTTACCGGCGAGTGACATTAAGGTAATACATGATGCCGATGTAGATGAAACTACGGGAAATATTGCCCTTGTCGAAGCCTATTCGGCTTGCAATGTGTATGTTTGGGATGAAAACGGGAATCATATTTTTTCAACGACAATAGAAAACGTATCCGGTGTGTCATATGTGGATTATATTGATGGCGTCCTTTATGTTTTGACATCTAGAGGTAATTACGTTTTGGAGTTGGATGAACACGGAAATGTTGTATCTGAAAGTATGTATGAGGAAGAGTATAAATCTTGGAGAGATGGCTGGGAAAAGAAAGGGCAAAAGCGAATTTTTTCTTGCAATGGAAGAGAGTATATATACGACAAAAAAGGATATTTTGAAAAAAGGTTTTTAGGAAAAACAAGTTCGTTTTATATTAAACTTCCAGACGGTACAGAGAAAACAATTTGGGTGCCTATAAACCGATAGTCACAGTAACACAGGGGACGGTTCTCTGTCTTGACAAAAAACCAAATAATATAAAGGAGTTTTCATGATAGATTTTAATGGCGAAATATCCGGTGATTGCAAAAAATTTCTGATCAATAGACATCGTGTACTCCAGATAAAGGCTCAACTTATTACATTTACGGTTTTTTCTATACCAACAATTCTCCTTGCGATATTATGGAGACCAATGATAGCTTTATTTATGATTCCAGTTTCTTTAGTGCTTATTTTTGCAATATTGCCACCAACTAAGCAGGACCAAAAAACATTCGTGCCCAAACGGGTGTATATAGATTTGAATGAGCGTACTATCATACAAATAAGCGAAAAGGCTGAAAGATTTCATATGATAGAAGACGTTTGGCAAGTTGAAGATTACGGCGAGTGGTATTATTTTATATTTAAACTTGAAAGCAGGGATCATTATTTCATATGTCAGAAGAATCTTTTGATAAGTGGGAGTATAGAGCAGTTTGAAGAGTTGTTTGCAGAGAAAATAATAAGAAAGTTCTAAGACAGGGGACAGTCCTCTGTCTTGACAAAAACTAAAAAATATAACCGCATTGGAAACGAAAAACGAATCCAATGCGGTTTTTTTGTTTGTTATATCTTAGAGTATGGAGAAGTTTACTACGATCGCCGCGAATACGATGGATACCATCGAAAGCAGCTTTATAAGAATATTGATGGCAGGTCCTGAGGTGTCCTTGAAGGGGTCGCCTACGGTATCTCCGACAACAGCCGCCTTGTGCTGGTCAGAGCCCTTGCCGCCGTGAACGCCGCCCTCAATATATTTCTTGGCGTTATCCCACGCGCCACCCGCGTTTGACATAAATACCGCCATAAGGAAGCCCGATGCCGTAGCGCCCGCAAGCATACCGACGACACCTGTGCAGCCGAGAATAAGTCCGACCGCAACGGGGACAGCTACCGCAACAACGGTGGGGAATACCATCTCACGAAGACTTGCTTTGGTGCAAAGGTCAACACAGCTTGCGTAATCCGCCTCTGCCTTGCCATCCATAAGTCCTGTTATTTCCTTGAACTGACGGCGAACCTCTTTTACCACGCTCTGCGCCGCGCGTCCGACTGAATTCATCGTGAGCGCCGCGAAAACGAAGGGCAGACAAGCGCCTATGAAAAGTCCGATAAGAACTGTGGGGTTTGTTATGCTGAGGTCAGCTATCTTCTCAGCGCCGCCCTCTATGGTCTTCACCTTATCTATGTAGGAAGCCATAAGCGCAAGCGCGGTAAGCGCCGCAGAGCCTATTGCAAAGCCCTTGCCTGTAGCCGCCGTGGTA
>JAZSNX010000120.1:0-2401 GCA_045536665.1 Eubacteriales bacterium | reverse complement strand
GATCAATGCCGGCTCCGGAAACCCTCGGATCGGCTTTACCGAGACGCAAAAGGAAAATCCGCAGAATCCTCCGATGTTTTGTATGCTGCTGCGAAAATATTTGCAGGGCGCAAAGCTAAGCGAAATATCGCAGGCGCCCTTTGACAGAATTGCGTTTCTCGGCTTTGACACGAGAGACGAGATGGGCTTTGAATGTCGCAGATATCTTATCGTTGAGTTGATGGGAAAATACAGCAATCTCTTGTTCTGTGATGGAGATAAAAAGATAATAACCGCTATGCGTACCTCGGACCTGTCTCTTGACAGCGCGCGTCCGCTGCTTGCTGGAATGACTTACTCTCTACCCCCAGCGCAGGATAAGCACAATCCTATGCATACCGACAAAGACGGATTTCTTCGCGTATTTGCGCATCTGCCGCCCGAAAGACCTTGTGACAAGGCGATAGTCGCCGCGTTTTCGGGTATTGCCCCCGTTGTGGCAAGAGAGATAGTCTGGCGAGCGACGGGGCATACCGATACACCTGTAAGATACTGCTTCGCGGACGACATCTCAAGAGAGTTTTTCTCTGTCGTTGACGCTATAAAAAACGAGGAATTTTCTCCGTGTATAGTGCTTGAGGGAGAGAGACCCGTGGAATATTCGTTTGTCGGACTTACGCAGTACACGGGACTTGAGATCAAATCATTTGAGAGCGCGGGAGAACTGCTTGACGGCTTTTTCGTCACGAGAGACAATATCCAGAGAGTTCGTCAGCGTGCTTCCGATATACTCAAGCTGCTTACCAATGCCGAGACGAGGATAAAGAAAAAGCTTGACCTTCAGCGTGGAGAGCTTAGTGAGTGCGAAAAGGGAAGCGAGTACAAAAAATACGGCGACCTTATCACGGCGAATATTTACAGGCTATCAAGGGGAGATACCTCTTGCGTATTCGATGATTATGAGAATATGAATGAGGACGGAAGCTTCGCAAAGGTAACGGTGGAGCTTGACAGCCGTTTGTCTCCAAGCGCCAACGCGCAGAGATATTATAAGAGATACAACAAATCAAAGACGGCAAAGGTGGAGCTTACACGTCAGATAGAGCTTGGCGAGGCTGAGCTTGAATACGTCTATACCGTTTTTGAGGCGCTCAGCCGCGCGGAAACACCGACCGACCTTACGGAGATCAGAGACGAGCTTTACCGTTCGGGATATGCCTCTAAAATGAAGTCATATTCCGCCCACAAGTCTCACGCGCCTACTGTTATGGAGTTCGTCACTCCCGACGGAATGAGAGTTCTTTGCGGAAAGAACAACACACAGAACGAGTATATCACGCATAGACTTGCCGAAAAGATGGATTATTGGTTTCACGCGAAAAATACGGCGGGCTCGCACGTCGTTCTCGTAACAGAGGGCAGAGAGCCGACCGACTTGGATTTTACCACAGCCGCCCAGATAGCCGCCTATTATTCAAAGTCGGAGGGCTCGAATATAGCGGTGGACTATACTCACGCTAAAAATGTAAAAAGAGTAGCGGGAGCAAAGCCCGGATTCGTTATATATCATACAAACTGGACCGCATACGTAACCCCCGACGCCGACAAAATAGCGGCGATGAGGAGAAAGTAGGAAAAAATAACAAAAACGATAAATTTTTAACAAAAATACTTGATATATCAAAAAAAATGTGATATACTAATGAGTGGTAAATAATTTGAAAGGTGGACATAAAAATGACCTACAACAAGAAATCCGTTGAAGATATTGACGTTGCCGGCAAGAGAGTGCTTGTCCGTTGCGACTTCAATGTACCCCTTAAGGATGGCGTTATAACCTCCGACAAGAGAATAGTTGGCGCGCTTCCTACAATCAAGTACCTTCTCGACAAGGGCGCAAAGGTAGTTCTTTGCTCTCATATGGGTAAGCCCCACAGCATCTTTACAGAGGGCTTTGGTCTTACAAAGAAGGAAAAGAAGAAGGTTGAGTCCCTTCCCGCTGAGGAGCAGGCAGCAGCAACTGCTGATCTTCTTAAGAAGGCTCTTGACGACAAGAAGAAATTTACACTTAAGCCCGTTGCGGACAGACTTAACGAGCTTCTCGGCGATAAGGTAACATTCGCTGAGGACATCATCGGTCCTGACGCAAAGGCAAAGGTTGCGGCTCTCAAGGGCGGCGAGGCAGTTCTTATAGAGAACGTTCGTTTCGACGCGAGAGAGACAAAGAACGGCGCAGACTTCGCTAAGGAGCTCGCTGAGTATGCGGACATATTTGTAAACGACGCGTTCGGCTCTGCTCACAGAGCACACGCTTCCACCGCGGGTGTTGCGGATTATCTCCCCGCTGTTTGCGGTTACCTCATTCAGAAGGAGATCGACGTTATGGGTAAGGCTCTCGCTGATCCCGCTCGTCCCTTCGTTG
>JAZSNX010000162.1:0-4770 GCA_045536665.1 Eubacteriales bacterium | reverse complement strand
CGATGCAGGGGTCGGTGATGGACTTGCCAAAGCCCTCTTCGGTCACCTTGCGGGCACCATCCTCCAGGTAGCTCTCGATCATAAAGCCCTTGACAATGGACTTTACCTCGTTCGA
This sequence comes from Eubacteriales bacterium, assembly GCA_045536665.1. GTDB lineage: Bacteria > Bacillota > Clostridia > Oscillospirales > CAG-272 > HGM12713. Next base: position 4,655 of record JAZSNX010000162.1, on the reverse strand, counting down.
GTGACGGCAAGCGTGGAGCACCTCTTTACAGATCCTTCCTTGCTCATTGTATTTCTTGCCAGAGTTTGCGTGATTGGTGTCAACAATGACCGCCATATTCTGAAGATTTCTCTTTGAGTATTCGTTATAAAGGCTGATGAGATCCTCGTAGTGATAGTTGGGAAGTGACTCGCCATGCTTGTTTACGTAACCGCGAAGTATGGCATGCGTTAGCGGATTTCCTGAGGAAACGCACTCCCAACCACGATAAAGGAATGTATGAGGGTGCTGACCTGCGGTGATGGAGTTGAGCATAACAGAGATATCGCCGCCCGTGGGGTTTTTCATACCAACGGGAATATCAATGCCGCTCGCAACAAGACGGTGCTGTTGATTTTCCGTTGACCGTGCGCCGACTGCAACGTATGCGAGCAAGTCGGATAGATATCTGTAATTCTCGGGATAGAGCATCTCATCCGCGCAGAAAAATCCCGTCTCTTCTATTGCTCTGGTGTGAAGACGTCGGATAGCGATGATACCCTCGAGCATATCCTCAACAGCGTTGGGGTTGGGCTGATGCAGCATTCCTTTGTAGCCGTCGCCCGTAGTTCGCGGTTTGTTTGTATATATTCTGGGTATGATAAGTATCTTGTCGCTGACCTTTTCCTGAACGCCTGCGAGACGGTGGATATAGTCGAGCACGGCATCCTCTCTATCTGCCGAGCAAGGACCGATAACAAGAACGAGCTTGTCTGACTTTCCTGTGAAAACATCCGCTATCTCACGGTCACGGTCGACTTTCTTTGCGGCATATTCCGCCTTGAGAGGGAATTGCTCCTTGAGGTCCATAGGGATTGGGAGTTTTCTTATAAATTTGATGTTCTTTTCCATAGTAGCGCCTTTCGCTGAGTAAATATAAAATGCGATATGTAAATTATAGCACCGGAGAGACTTTGTTTTTTTGACTAACTCTAAATTTTTTTAATATATCTTGTAACATTTTGATAATTAACGGGCAAAAACTTGACGAAAAGGCATTTTTTTGTTATGATATATATATAATTTATATAGATATCTAACGTCTCTTTAGGAGGTAGAATATATGGTCTTTAAAGAAATTTCGCCTTACGAGCTTGAAAATTCACTCAAGCTTATCGGTAAGGATTGGATGCTTATAACGGCAAGGGATGGTGAGCGCGTTAACGCGATGACAGCAAGCTGGGGCTGTATGGGAGTGCTTTGGAACAAGCCGGTGGCGGTCGGATTTATCCGTCCTCAGAGATACACATTTGGTCTTGCCGAAGCACAGGAGAGAGTTTCGCTTGCCTTTCTTGACGAGCGGTATAGAGCGGCGCTTAACGTCTGCGGCACAAAAAGCGGACGTGATTGCGACAAGCTCGCGCTTGCGGGTCTTGAGGCGGAAGAGCTATGCGGCGTGCCTGTGATAAGCGAGGCAAGACTTGTGCTCGTTTGCAGAAAGCTGTACGTTAGCGAGCTTTGTGAGCAGGGCTTTATTGATAAGAGCCTGCTTTCCAATTACAAAAACGGAGACTATCATAGGGTGTACGTGTGGGAGATAGAGCACGCATATATAAAAAATGACGGAGTGGAAAAATGACTTTACGTGAAGAAATAAAGATGCTTTGCGATAACACGGCGGCTGCAGAAGCGACGCTGGCGCTCGCAAGCACAGAGAACAAAAATTCGCTTCTTATAAAGATAGCCGAATTTATCAAAAAAGACGAGAGCAAGATACTTGAGGCAAATGCCAAGGATCTTGAGAATGCGGACAGCAACGGAGTTCCGACGACGATGCTTGACAGACTTAAGCTGACAAATGCGAGAATTGACGCTATCTGCGCGTCTATCCGCGACATTGCCGAGCTTGATGACCCGATAGGGAAGGGGGAGAGCTGGACGCGTCCGTCAGGACTTACCATAAACAAGGTCAGAGTTCCGCTTGGAGTCGTCGGTATCATCTACGAGGCGCGCCCCAACGTAACTGTGGACTCAGCAGTCCTCTGCCTTAAGACGGGAAACGCTGTTGTGCTCAGAGGGGGCAAGGAGGCGATAAACACCAATATGGCGGTGGTCAACACCATAAAATCCGCCTTGGATGAGTGCGGCTTTGACACGCACTGTGTTGAGCTTATAACCAACACCGACCGTGAGAGCGCCAACGTGCTTATGACTATGAGAGGCGGCATAGACGTGCTCATACCCAGAGGCGGAAAGGGACTTATCAAGAGCGTTACGGAAAACGCAACTGTCCCCGTTATCGAGACAGGCGCGGGAAACTGCCACCTTTACGTGGATGGCAGCGCGGATATGGATATGGCGGTAAAAATAGCCGTTAACGCTAAATGTTCACGCCCTTCGGTATGTAACGCCATAGAGACGATACTTGTTCACGCGAGCATAGCGGCAAGGTTTTTGCCTTTGCTTGCCAAGGCTGTGGCACAGTATAACGTCGAGATACGCGGCTGCGCAAAGACATGTGTGCTTTTGCCCGAGGCGATCCCCGCGACGGATGAGGATTATTATACCGAATACAACGACTATATCGTGGCGGTGCGCGTGGTGGATACGCTCAACGATGCTATCGCGCATATAAATAAGCACAGCACGGCGCACAGTGAGGCGATAGTTACCACCAACAGCGAAAACGCTAAAAGATTTCAGAATGAGGTGAATTCCGCGGCGGTCTACGTCAATGCCTCAACAAGATTTACCGATGGCGGTGAGTTTGGCTTTGGCGCGGAGATAGGTATCTCCACGCAAAAGCTTCACGTAAGAGGACCTATGGGACTTTACGCGCTTACAACCGAAAAATATTTGATAAACGGAAACGGAAGTATAAGATAATGAAATTCATTATAGCATCTGATATACACGGAGATTTTGCTTGCGCGTCAGCGCTTTTGGAGCATTACACGAGCTCGGGGGCGGAACGTCTTGTGCTGCTTGGAGACTTGCTCTACCACGGACCGAGAAACGACCTGCCGACGGGTTATGCGCCCAAGAAGGTTATTGAGCTTCTGAACTCTTATAAGAATGATATACTGTGCGTCAGAGGAAACTGCGAGGCGGAGGTCGACCAGATGGTGCTGGAGTTCCCCGTGCTTGCGGAGTATGCGTTTATCGAGGCGGACGGACGCCGCCTGTTCCTTACGCACGGTCATAAAAACGGCTTTGATGCCCCGCCGCCATTGCGCAAGGGCGACGTGCTCGTCTGCGGACATACGCACGTCAGCGCCGCCGTTCCGTTCGGAGATGGCAATCTGTATATAAATCCGGGCTCAGTGGCAATACCCAAGGAGAACACGCCGAAGGGATTTATACTGTACGAAAACGGAGTCTTTTCATTCCGACGGCTTGAAAACGGAGAGGAATATATGAGGGCATAAAAAAGGGAGAAAAATTCTCCCTTTTTTAGTTTGGGTATTGACAGCGTCAATAGTTTGTGGTAAAATAACAATTGATATATAACAACTGATATATAAAGGAGACAAATAATGCCGCCAAAGGTAAAGATAACAAAAAACGATATAATACAAACGGCTCTGAGCATGGCGCAAAAAAGCGGCGCGGAGGCGATAAACGCAAGGAGTATAGCGAGTGAGCTCGGTTGCTCTACACAGCCTGTTTTCTCTAATTTCGCAACTATGGAAGAATTGGAGCAAGCGATGTTAGCTGCCGCTTATGAGAGATACCTCGGCTTTCTTAAAAACGAGGCGGAAAGCGGCAAATATCCTCAGTATAAGGCATTCGGTATGGCGTATATTCGCTTTGCCAGTGAAGAAAAGGAGCTTTTTAAGCTGTTGTTTATGTGTGACAGAGAGGGCAAGGAATTGGCAGAGTCGCCTGATTTCGAAGCTTCTGTGGAAATGATAATGAAAGCTAACGGTATCTCAAGAGAAAAGGCAAGATTGATACATCTGGAGATGTGGACGTGCGTTCACGGAATAGGAGCTATGCTCGCAACGTCCTTTATTTCTCTTGATTGGGAGCTTATCAGCGATATGCTGACGGATATATATCAAGGTATACGGGCAAGACATTTGTCGGAGGAAATGAAATGAGCGCAATCAAAATCGAAAAGCTTACCAAACGTTACCGTGACGTCCTTGCGGTTGATAGCCTGTCTCTTTGTATTGAGGAAGGAGAGCTGTTTTCTCTGCTTGGAGTAAACGGAGCGGGCAAGACCACGACGATTAAAATGCTTTCTTGTCTTACCGAGCCGACGGAGGGAGACGCGTATTTGCTCGGAAAAAGCATTCGAACGAATGCCTCGGACGTTAAAGCGTTGATAGCGGTATCTCCGCAGGAGACCGCCATAGCGGCGGGTCTTTCGGTCAGGGAAAACCTTGAGCTTATTTGCGGAGTTCACGGCTTTGGAAAAGAAAAGCGAGAGACAAAGATCGCAGAGCTGACCGAGCTTTTAGGACTTGGAAGCGTGATAAGCAGAAGAGCAGGCAAGCTCTCGGGCGGTTGGCAAAGAAGACTCAGTATAGCTATGGCTCTTATCTGCGAGCCCAAAATACTGTTTCTTGACGAGCCGACACTTGGGCTTGACGTTATAGCGAGAAGTGAGCTGTGGGATATGATAAGAGCCCTCAAGGGCAAGGTAACTATTATATTGACTACTCACTATATGGAGGAGGCAGAGGCGCTTT
>JAZSNX010000204.1:0-3298 GCA_045536665.1 Eubacteriales bacterium | reverse complement strand
GATAGGAATGGAGCGCGTGGCGGGCGATATGCTCACTTACCTCTCCATACATATCGTCTCCCTCTATGGGAGATCCGAGATGCGCGAAATGAACGCGAAGCTGGTGAGTTCTGCCCGTTATGGGTGTCGCCGCCACGAGCGTGTGGGTCTCGCTTCTCGTGAGTACCTCGTATTCGGTAATGGCTCTGTCGCCGCCCTCACCCTCGCCGCATACCTCGCGCACGATAACGCTTTTTTCGGTGCGGCGCATATATGTATCTATCGTGCCTTTGTCCTCGGCAAGCACGCCTTTCAGTATGGCGATGTAACGCTTGCTTATTCTGTGCTGCTTCATAGCGTCGGAGAGATAAGCCGCGCTTATGCGGTCTCTCGCTATGAGTAAAAGTCCGCTCGTGTTTCTGTCAAGACGGTTTATCGGACGGAACACAAAGGGAATACCCTGACTTGAATATCTGTACGCCAGCGCGTTCGCCACCGTGTCGCCGTAATGCCCGAAGGATTGGTGAGTCGGCATATTCGCGGGCTTGCTCGGAACTACCGTTTGGTCGTCCTCGTAAGCGATATCGAGCTCAAGCGCGCAGGGCGCAAGCTTTTCGGGGGAGACGGTGTCCTCAATAGCCAAGGACAGCACCTCACCTTTGCGAAGCACGTGTCTTACCGTAACGTGCTTGCCGTCGACCTCTATTCCGTTTTGCTTGAACTTCAAATGCTTTATCGCAGCTCGCGACAGACCGAGGGTACGGCTCATAAGCTCAAGCACGGTCTTGCCGTCAAGCTCCGTGTCTATCAAGTAGTCCATAATACCTCCGACGGCACACGCAAGCATACGTATCACATATAATCTATATACTTAATTATACCACGAGCGTCGGAATATTACAATATTTTCGCAAAAAATATTTTTGGCGCGCACGCTTGCTTTGTTTTATTGACACCCAACAAAAAGCGTGATATAATGTAATCAAGAAAAATATTAAAAAAGGTCGAAAAAATATGCGATATAACGACGATAAATTTTTCAGCAAAAGGGACGTCAAATCAAACCGCATTCTTTACACTCCGTCTGCCTTTGCGCGCGAAAGCCTTATCCATCTGCAGGAGATAGGCGAGCTTCAGGCGCTCAAAAGGCATATAAGCCGCAGAGAGGGAATGGATTCATTTTTGTTCATAGAGATAGTTTCAGGCGAGGGCACGCTTACGTATCTTGATACGGAATATAAGCTAAGAGCGGGAGACTGTGTGTTTATAAATTGCAAAAATCTGTATTCGCACGAGACGTCCGACAATTTATGGGTGTTGCGATGGGCGCATTTTTACGGAGACAATATGCCAAGGATATACGCAAAGTACGTTGACCGCGGAGGAAAGCCCGTTTTCCGTCCCGAGAGCATATCGGGCTTTGAGAGGGTATGGTCAAAGCTGTTTGAGATAGCTTCCTCCTCCGATTATATACGCGATATGCGGATAAACGAGGGGCTTGGCGAGCTTATGACGCTTATAATGCAGGAGAGCTGGCATCCGGACGAGAGCGTGTCGGGCACAAAGAGAAAGGACCTTGAACAGATACTTGATTATTTGCAGGAGCATTATGCACAAAGGATAACGCTTGACGAGCTTGCGGACAGGTTTTTTATAAACAAATTCTATCTTACACGCATCTTCAAGCAGCAAACGGGATTATCCATAAATCAGTATCTTTTGCAATATAGGATAACTAAGGCAAAGCAGGCATTGCGCTTTTCCGACGACAGCGTGGAAAATATAGGCTATGCCTGCGGACTCGGCGCTCCGTATTACTTCTCGAGAGTTTTCAAAAAGGTTGAGGGAATACCGCCGGGAGAATTCCGCAAAAAGTGGCAGGGTTGAGAATATCATATTTGAAAACAAGCAGGTACTCGGTGTAAATACACGCATCGAGTGCCTCTTTTTTGTTTTTTTGCTAAGTCAATATAATGCAATTTTATGGCAAGAAAAGCAATATGAAAGCGGAGTGAAAGCTGATATAATAATGCAAGAAAAGTACAAAAAACAGTACGGAAGGAAGTTTTATATGAAGAAAACAGCATTGATAACAGGTATCACGGGACAGGATGGCTCGTATCTTGCCGAATTTCTTATTGAAAAGGGATATGAGGTACACGGCGTTACCAGACGCTCGTCTATTGCGAACACCGAGCGTATTGACCATTTGCTTGCCCAAAAGGCAATAACAGTACACGACGGAGACCTCAGCGACTCTACGTCACTCATTCGTATTATAGGACTTGTAAGACCAGACGAGATATACAACCTTGCGGCGCAGTCTCACGTTCAGGTCTCCTTTGACGTTCCCGAATATTCGGGCGACGTTGATGCTATCGGAGTGCTTCGTATTCTTGAGGCAGTCAGAATACTCGGACTTGCCAAAACGACCAAGATATATCAGGCATCCACCTCCGAGCTTTATGGAAAGGTCGAGGAGATACCGCAAAAGGAGACAACGCCGTTTCATCCGTATTCTCCCTACGCTATCGCAAAGCAATACGGCTTTTGGATGATAAAGGAATACAGAGAGGCTTACGGTATGTTCGCTGTAAACGGTATACTTTTCAATCACGAGTCCGAGAGACGCGGCGAGAATTTCGTTACCAGAAAGATAACGCTTGCGGCGGGAAGAATAGCTGAGGGCTTGCAGGATCACCTTGAGCTTGGAAATATGGATTCCTTGCGTGACTGGGGCTATGCCAAGGATTACGTTGAATGTATGTGGCTGATGATGCAGCAGGATACGCCTGACGATTTCGTTATAGCGACCGGTGTTCAGCATACCGTAAGAGATTTCACCGAGAAGGCGTTTGCCGCAAACGGTATGACTATACGCTGGGAGGGCAGCGGTATTGACGAAAAGGGATACGATGCGGACACGGGAAAGCTGCTCGTATGCGTAAATCCCGCTTGGTTCAGACCGACGGACGTCGATAACCTTTGGGGAGACCCCACAAAGGCAAGGACAGTTCTCGGCTGGGATCCTCAAAAGACCTCGTATGAGGAGCTGATAAGCATTATGGCAAAGCACGACAGAGCCTTGGCAAAGAGAGAAAGAGCCGTTAAGGAGGCACAGTAGTTTTTTAACCGAGGAGTGATTTTTATGATGAAAAAGAACGCTAAAATATACGTCGCGGGACATCGCGGAATGGTGGGCTCGGCAATAGTAAGAGAGCTTAAAAAGCAGGGCTATGAGAATATCGTAACGAGAACGCACGCTGAGCTTGACCTTTGCCGTCAGACAGACATTGAGGAATTTTTTGCCGCAGAAAAG
>JAZSNX010000156.1:0-2736 GCA_045536665.1 Eubacteriales bacterium | reverse complement strand
GCACCGCCATTATGATGATGGTCGGTGGCGTGGGCGGCTCGTACTTCGGCGCGAAGGGGTCGGTCAACTTTGCGGCAGACCTCAGAGCGCCGACACCGTCTGCGGCGGCAGAGCTTGCCGTTCCCGACAGAGCCGCGCTTTTGCAGAAGATAGATGAAAGAGCGGATAAGATGCGCGTGAGCGTTGAGAGACGCATCGCATCGAAAAAGGTGTCGCTTGAAGCCGCCGCAAGGCATCTTGAGCTTGCGTCTCCGACAGAAAAGCTGAGGACGGCGGAGGCACGTATAAAAAAAGCGGAGGAGCTTATGAGCATATCGGTGCACACGACGCTTGATAAAAAAAGGCTTGTCCTTGCAAGCAGTACAGCTCACCTTGAGGCGATAAATCCCTTGGCGGTAATAAGCAGGGGATACAGCGTGACGCAAAACGCTGAGGGCGGCGTGGTTTCGTCCGTGTCTTTGGTTGAGAGCGGCGATAAGATAACGGTGCTTGTCTCTGACGGTAGCGTTGACGCCGTGGTAACGGGAAAGAGAGGAAAATAATATGGCACAAATGAAGGTTGAATATAAGGATCTTGAGAGCGCGATGAAGCGTCTTGACGAGGTGGTCGCGGAGCTTTCGGCGGAAAATATAAGCCTTGAGGCATCGCTCGCTCTGTATGAGGAGGGTGTTGCGCTCGTGAAGATAGCGAATGCCCGTCTTGAGGACGCGGAGAGAAAAATAACTATGCTTAAGATGGGTGCGGACGGAGAGGTCGGAGAGGTGACCTTCGACACCTCGGCGGTGCTTTGATATGGGAATGACAAGCAGCGAGCTTTTGCTCGAAAGAATAAAGCGAAACGCCGATAGAGTCGAGGCGGCTCTTGCGGATCATTCCGCAGGCGAGGACGAGGATATAGGTCTTATTTTCCGCGCTCAGCGCTACTCCTTGCTTGGAGGCGGAAAGAGAATAAGACCGTTTATAGTAAACGAGGTGTGCCGCGCCCTTGGCGGTGACGAGAAGGCGTCAATGCCGCTTGCCTGCGCCATAGAGATGATACACACCTACTCGCTCATACACGACGATCTGCCTTGTATGGACGATGACGATATGCGTAGAGGCAAGCCCTCGAATCACGTAGAGTTTGGATATGCTAACGCGCTTCTTGCGGGGGACGCCCTCTTGACTAAGGCTTTTGCAACGGTCGCGGGAGCGGATGGGCTTGATGACCATCAAAGAGCAGAGGCGGTAAGGCTTATTGCCGACGCCGCGGGAGAGAGCGGAATGATAGGCGGGCAGATAATGGACCTTGAGGGTGAGACTCGAAGCTATGAGTTCTCAAAGCTGCTCAGACTTCATTCACTTAAGACGGGCGCGCTTATCGTGTGTTCGGCAAGGCTCGGCTGTCTTGCGGCGGGATATGAGAAAGATAGCGAGATAACGGAAAAGCTCTCGATATATGCCGCTAAGATAGGACTTGCGTTTCAGGTGGTCGATGACATACTCGACGCTACGGCTGACGAGACACAGCTCGGAAAGAGCGTGCGCTCCGATGCTGATAATAATAAGACTACATTCCTTTCATTTTACACGATAGAACAGGCAAGGGAATACGCAAGCAGACTCACAGACGAAGCAGTGGCTTCCATTGATGGGCTTGCGGGCGGCGAGATGCTGAAGATACTTGCTTACTATCTTCTTGAGCGCACACATTGATTTTGGAGGTAAACCGTGGAATACGTAAAGGATTTTTTTACAAACTACGTTTTGATGAGCGCCATTATAGGCTGGCTTTTGGCTCAGCTTATCAAGGTCGTGATAGCGTTGTTCACTAAGGACGATCGTCATCTCGCGAAGATACTGTTTTCAACGGGCGGAATGCCAAGCTCGCATTCGTCATCTGTTTGCGCTCTTTGCATAGCCTGCGGTATAGGTGAGGGACTCGGTTCTGCGGCATTTGCGATCACGCTTGTGTTCGCGGGTGTCGTAATGACGGACGCGAGAGGCGTTCGTTACGAGGTCGGTAAGCAAGCAAAGATAATCCAGAGAATAACAACGGAGCTTTTCGCGAGAAACACCGAAATGGTAAATACGGGTCTTAAGGAGCTTGTCGGACATACTCCTTTTCAGGTGTTTATGGGAGCAATACTCGGAATAGCCGTTGCTGTGGGAATGGCATTCGTGCTCGGTCCTTGGGCGATATGAGAGTAGACGTTTATCTTTCAGCGGCGGGGTACGTAAAAAGCCGAAAAAAGGCTCAGGACCTTATAGCGGCGGGCGCTGTCAGAATAGACGGCGAGACGATCAAAAAGCCGTCGGCGGCAGTCAACGAGGGCGTTGAGCATAAGGTAGAGATAGATCAGGTGTTCAAATACGTCAGCCGTGGCGGTATGAAGCTTGAGGCGGCGCTTGACGCTTTTCATATAAATGTCAACCGTAAAAAGGCGGTGGACGTTGGAGCGTCTACGGGCGGCTTTACCGATTGTCTGCTTAAGAGAGGAGCGGCGACTGTTTATTCTATCGACAGCGGCATAGGGCAGCTTCATCCCGATCTTTTGGCAGACGCCCGTGTGCGTTCTATCGAAAGCTTCAATGCCAGAGACCTTGATACGAGCGTAACGGACGGAGAGTGCGATATAGCCGTTGCCGACGTATCATTTATCTCGCAGACTTATATCATACCGAGAATAGCGGAGATACTTAAGGACGGCGGAGACTTCGTCAGCCTTATAAAGCCTCAGTTTGAGGCGGGTAGG
>JAZSNX010000121.1:0-2678 GCA_045536665.1 Eubacteriales bacterium | reverse complement strand
CTCGGTATAGGTAACTCCGTGATAGCTGTCGTCGGGAGTGCAAAGTCCCGCGAACTTCTCGGGATACTTTGTCCAATCGAACTTGCCGCTATCAACGATACAGCCACCGACAGCCGCGCCGTGACCGTCCATATACTTGGTGGTAGAGTGTGTAACTATATCAGCACCCCACTCAAAGGGTCGGCAGTTTACGGGTGTCGCGAAGGTATTGTCGATTATAAGCGGAACGCCGTGAGCGTGAGCCGCCGCCGCAAACCTTTCAATATCAATAACAGTGAGCGCTGGGTTTGCGATGGTCTCACCGAATACAGCCTTTGTATTGGGACGGAACGCCGCCTCAAGCTCCTCGTCACTTGCGTCTGGAGAAACGAAGGTAAAATCAATGCCCATACGCTTCATTGTTACAGAGAAAAGATTGAACGTACCGCCGTATATGGTGGAAGAAGCGACAACGTGGTCACCGTTTGACGCTATGTTAAAGATGGCGAAGAAATTCGCAGCCTGACCTGAGGACGTAAGCATAGCGGCAGTACCGCCCTCCATGTTGTATATCTTTGTGGCAACGCTGTCGTTGGTAGGATTCTGCAAACGTGTATAGAAATAACCAGAAGCCTCGAGATCAAAGAGCTTGCCCATATCCTCGCTTGTCGCATATTTAAAGGTCGTGCTCTGGATTATCGGTATCTGACGGGGCTCGCCATTACCGGGAGTATATCCGCCCTGCACGCATTTTGTTTCTATCTTGTATTCTGACATATCAATTCTCCTTTGCAAAAAATACATAGATATTATATCATATCGACGGCGATAGTTCAACAGATTTGCAAATATTTATCTAAAAAAATTCTTCCACAAGTCATTCTCGCGGAAGAATTTTTATCTCACTTATCCGAAAGTCTCAGCAGCGCATCGCCCTCAAGCCTGAACTGCACCCATTCGTTCATTCTCTGAGCGCCAAGTCCAAGGTAGAAATTGATACTTGGCGTATTGCTTTCAAGGCACACCCATTCAAGCCGTGCGCACCCTTGCTCCACGGCAATACTCGCAAGCTTGGCGATCAGCGCCTTTCCGTAACCGCCGCCACGGTATTCGTCGGTTACGTATAGATCCTCAAGGTGAATCCCAGCCCTACCAAGCACGGACGAAAAATTATAGTAGTAGAGCGCAAAGCCGACCTCCTTCTCTCCGTCAAGAGCAAATATGACCTCTGCTCTGTTCTCCTCGAACAGCTTACGCCTAAGCAGCTCCTCGGTAACGGTCATTCCCTCCTCCATTCCGTGAAAGCGCGCGAGTCCCCTCACAAATTCCATTATTTTGCCGACGTCATTCTCATTTGCGTGTCTGAACGATATATTTCTCATACCCCACCCCCGTTTTTATTATTTTACGCAGTATGAGGAAATATATGCAAAAAAGACACCTCAAGCTATTTAGGCATATTATTTGTATCTTTTCGAATTATTTGTCTCTCCCAAAAGATAATCTATACTTGTATCATAAAATCTTGCTAACTTTATTAGAATAGCGGTAGGAATGTCATTTTCTCCCGTTTCATATTTTGAGTAACCTGTTTGAGACATTCCAAGCAGCTTCGCTATTTGTGTTTGACTCATATCCTTATCTTCTCTAAGATCCCTCAAACGTGAATACATAATACCCCCAAATTATATATTTATGTGAACATTATATCTTAATCTGTTTTAGGGTATTGACTTTTAACCTGAAATAGGTTATAATAGTATTGGAGCGATCGAGAGTCTTTATTAATTTCGGCAGATCATTCCTAATTATTTTACATTTTTGGAGGATAAAATGAAAAAAACAATTTGTTTGGTTATGATATTGTGTGTGTGTATCATATCATTATCGGCCTGTACGAGTGCAAAAAATGATCCGATAGAGTTAGCGATTCTTTTTGAAGAGGAAGACTATGCTGTCAAAATATCCATAGACGACGAAGATATCAACGAGATGGCAGATGACTTTGAAATTAGATCCAAGGACATATACTGCGTAGTAGTTGTTGTTCCCAACAACGGAACAAATTATAAAAAGCTTGGTACATATATATATTGCAATAGTGCAAGTGCCGCCAAAGAGATGAAAACTGATCTGGAAGATTACTTAGATGGCTTGGAGGAAGACGACGGCATTGACAGATGCATCGTTGAAGCCTCGGGTAAAATGGTATTCCTGGGTTGCGAGGATACTTGGGAAGCTTCAAAATAAAACAAGCCGAGGTTGTGTAAAAAGGAGTACGGACGATTGTCCGTACTCCTTTTTACACGCCTTACCACAACAGCACAGCGTTTATAAGTCACATTTTGTTATAATCAATAATTCTCAGCGTGTATCTCGAAATAGCTCTTGGGGTGTGCGCAGGTGGGGCAGACCTCAGGTGCTTTCATTCCGACGATGATGTGTCCACAGTTGCGGCATTCCCAAACCTTGACCTCGCTCTTTTCAAATACAGCAGCGGTCTCAACGTTCTTAAGAAGCGCGCGGTATCTCTCCTCGTGGTGCTTCTCAATAGCGGCTACAAGGCGGAACTTCTTAGCAAGTGCTGTAAAGCCCTCCTCCTCAGCGTCCTTTGCGAACTGCTCGTACATATCGGTCCATTCGTAGTTCTCGCCGTCAGCGGCAGCCTCAAGGTTAGCGGCAGTATCGCCAATGCCCTC
>JAZSNX010000133.1:0-3419 GCA_045536665.1 Eubacteriales bacterium | reverse complement strand
CCATCATATATTGAGTTCTCGAATAGCATCTCGGACGATTCGGCTTGCCGATGGCATAGTCGGGATGAGCGCGGAAAATATCAGAGTCCTCGCTTATCATCTCAGGTTCAAACCAAAGACCGAACTTCATTCCCTTGGAATGGGTGTGGTCGATGATAGCCTTAAGTCCGCCCTCAAGCTTAGTTTCGTTGACTACCCAGTCGCCAAGACCGCTCTTGTCGTTATCACGCTTGCCAAACCAACCGTCGTCAAGCACGAGTGTGTCTATGCCCGTGCCCTCAACTGCGTCAACGATAGCCTTGAGCTTTTCTGTGTCGAAGTTGAAGTACGTAGCTTCCCAGTTATTGATAACGATAGGACGGCTCGCAAAAGCGTTGTTCTTGGGAACAAGGTGATTTCTGTATGCGTCGTGGAAGGCGCGGCTCATTCCGCCGATACCCTCGTGAGATACCGCGATGACAGCCTCAGGCGTCTCAAAGCTCTCGCCCGCGCCGAGATTCCACGTGAAATCAAAATCGTTGATACCGCCCGTGATGACGGTGTCACCGAGGCAAACGCCCTCGACCTTGAGAACGAAGGAGGAGGAGTATATGAGGTTTACGCCGATAACTCGTCCCGTCGTTTCCGTCGCACCCTTTGTCATAACGGCAATAAAGGGATTGAGCGTCGCGGAGGAGGTGCATCTCTTGGAGTCGATGGAAACAACGCCGTGGTGCATAGGTATTACCTCGGGCGTTCTCTCACACGCCCAAGAGCCCTGAAGCGACATAACGTCATATTCCTGTCCGGGAAGACCAAAGGCAAAGGAGTACGCGCGAAGAAGCTTCATAGGACGGTCTGTGCCGTTTACGAAAACAGCTCTGCGAGCTATAACAGAAGCATCGTCATAGACGGTGTAGTAAAGATCAGCGCCAAAATCGCTGTAAGCATCCTTGAGGTGAACGACAAGCGTCTCTCCGCCTCTCATTGAGGGCATACCGTTTATAGCTGGCTTTTCCTTGAGTATCTCGTGGGAGTGATAGAGAAGATCGCAAAGTCTGTCGCCGTCAGCGGTCTGTATCTGAACGGAGGGCTCACGGTAGTCACTCGTTCCAAAGAAGGATATTTCAGGGTGGAAGGTGTAGTAAGCCTTTGCGCTGGGCGTTGTGCCACCGGGAGAGGTAGCGCAGAAGGATATCCTTCCTCTTGCGTTGTGATAGGTAAGGTCATCGTGACCGATAGGACAGCCGCACCAAAGATGAGCGAGATAGCCCGACTCCGTTATGCGGAAGGCATAGGTCATATCCTTACCGTCAAGGAAAAAGGTCTTTGTTTGCTCGTTGAACGTAATAGCCATAAATTATTACCTCACATCAGTTGTTTTAGTTACTAAAATTATAACATAAACAAAAATATAAGTCAATAAGCCGAGTACCTTTTTTATGTCGTAAAACACACTTTTTATATCGCATTTTTGTTGAAAATGAAGTTAACACTTGACGAAAATGCTCTGCGTATGATAGAATAATAATATACTATGAAAAATCAGGAGGTAGCTTAGCCTTATGTATTATCTTGCGGTCGATATCGGAGCGTCCAGCGGACGCCATATTCTCGGTTGGATGGAAAACGGAAAAATACAGCTTGAGGAGGTCTATCGCTTTCCTAACGGAATGAGCGAGAAGAACGGTCACCTTTGCTGGGATCACGCCGCTCTTTCTGAGCATCTTGTGCTCGGACTTAAAAGGTGCAAAGAAATAGGAAAGATACCCTCTTATATGGGAATAGACACATGGGGCGTTGATTTCGTTCTTGTTGACAAGGACGGCAATATGATAGGTGACGCTGTTGGATACCGTGACAGCCGCACCGAGGCGGCAGCTCCCGAGGTCTACAAGACAGTTCCCGAACAGGAGCTTTACGCCCGCACGGGTATTCAGAAGCAGAACTATAACTCGGTATTCCAGCTTATGGCTATAAAGATGGAGAATCCCGAGCACCTTGAAAAGGCGGAAAAGCTGCTCTTTACTCCCGACTATCTCGGATATTTCTTGACGGGCGTCGCTCATCAGGAATACACCGTTGCGAGCACGTCGGGAATGCTGAGCGCTCAGAGCGGGGAATGGGATATGGAGCTTATCGAGAAGCTCGGTTACCCCGCCAAGCTCTTTGGAAAGCTTAGTGAGCCTTGCGAGACGCTCGGCAACCTTAAGGCTGAGATAAGAGACGAGGTCGGCTTTGATCTGACTGTTATCCACCCCGGCTCACACGACACGGCATCCGCCGTTCTTGCCGTTCCCACAAACTCCGACAACGCTATATACATAAGCTCGGGCACGTGGTCGCTGCTCGGTGTTGAGAAGACAAAGGCGGACGCGTCCGAGGCTTCGCGTGATAAGAACTTTACCAACGAGGGCGGTGTTGAGAGAAGATACAGATACCTCAAGAACATAATGGGACTGTGGATAATCCAGTCCATCAAAAAGGAGCTTGGCGGAAAGTACTCCTTCGCCGAGCTTTGCGATATGGCAACGGCGCTTGGCGATACCGAGTACAGAATAGACGTAAACGACAAGGCGTTTCTCGCTCCCAAGAGTATGATGCAGGCTATCAAGGACTATTGCGGCGCGCCCGATATGCCTCTTGACCATATGCTTTGCTGTGTATATCACAGCCTTGCGAACTGCTACGCAGAGGCTATCGCGGACCTTAAGGAGACGGCTGGCAAGCCGCTTGACGCGCTTCATATTATCAACGGCGGAAGCAAGGACGATTATCTCTCCAAGCTTACGGCTGACAGAATAGATATCCCCGTTTACGCAGGACCTACCGAGGCAACCGCTATCGGAAATATCCTCGCGCAGATGCTGGCGACCGACGTGTTCGCAACTATTGCGGAGGCTCGCGAGACTGTGTTCAATTCCTTTGACGTAAAAAAGATATAATAGAGGTATAGGTATGAACGCGTATGAGATAGCTAAGCAAAGATATCAAAATATAGGAATAGATACCGAAAAGGTAATAAACGAGCTTAGAAACGTTACCGTGTCGATGCACTGCTGGCAGGGCGACGACGTAAAGGGCTTTGATAACGACGGAGCGCTCAGCGGCGGTATTCAGACAACGGGTAATTATATCGGTCGCGCGAGAACGCCCGACGAGCTTATGGCGGATATCGATAAGGTGCTGGAGCTTGACGGAGGAGCGCACAAGCTCAATCTTCATGCATGCTACGCTATATTTGAGGACGGAGAGTACGTCGACCGTGACGCTCTTCTTCCCAAGCATTTCGCAAAATGGGTACGCTTCGCGAAGGAGCGGGGAATGGGCATAGATTTCAATCCCACGTTCTTCTCTCATCCCATGGTAAAGGACGGTCTTACCCTCTCCTCACCCGATGAAGAAGTAGGCAGATTCTGGGTTGAACACGGCAAGAGATG
>JAZSNX010000177.1:0-8874 GCA_045536665.1 Eubacteriales bacterium | reverse complement strand
GGAGCAGTGCAAAGAGAAAGCAATGAGCTTGCTTAAGCGTATCGGACTTGAGGATAAGGCTGATGTTTATCCGTCCACGCTATCAGGCGGTCAGAAGCAGAGAATTGCTATTGTGAGAGCGCTTGCGATGGAGCCTGAGGTAATGCTGTTTGACGAGCCTACGTCGGCTCTTGATCCCGAGATGGTAGGCGAGGTCCTTGACCTTATGAAGGAGCTTGCGAGCGAAGGAATGACAATGGTAGTGGTTACACATGAAATGGGCTTTGCTCGTGAAGTTGCGGATAGGATACTTTTTATGTGTGACGGAGTTATTGCCGAGGAGGCAGCTCCCGATGAATTCTTTAATAATCCTAAGAATCCCAGACTTCAGCAGTTCTTACAAAAGGTACTGTAAAAGCGTTAAATAAAAAAGATGTTCATCTCGCATATGCGAGATGAACATCTTTTTGTTTTTATTAAAACGTATTTAGTTCTTAGATTCCTTAAAATCCTGAGCGTCCTCAGCGTGAACGTCAACGGATCTGATAGCGGACTTCAAAAATCTTATCTTTGTTCTGTCATGTCCGGTTTCGATCATAACTGTCTCGTCCTTGATGCTTACTATCTTGCCGATTATTCCGCCGATAGTCGTAATCTCATCTCCTACCTGAAGATTGTTACGCATATTTGTGATCTCTTTTTCCTGCTTCTTCTGAGGTCTTATCATAAAGAAGTAGAGAACTACGAACATTACGACGATTATCACAAGTGAGCCAATTGTTCCCATAGTATTCCTCCAAAAAATCAATTTGACTTATTATACCACAACTGTAAGCATATTACAATTAAAGAATTGTGAATAATTTGTTTAAAATTTCCCCTAATTAAAAATATTGACAAAACTGTTGAAATATTTATGTATTTGTGGTATACTATATTTTGTATATTTAGGTTAAAAATCGGAGGCGTTATGACCGATAAAAAATATATTGAATGTGGTAAGGTAATAAATACACACGGCTGTCGAGGCGGCATCAAGCTTGAGTCTTGGTGCAATTCTCCATATGAGCTTGCCGACCTTAAGACGGTATACGAGAAAAAAGCGCAAACATATGTGGAATATAAGGTACTGAAGGCGTCGGTGTTTAAGCAGTTTGTAATTATGGAGCTCGAGGGCGTTACTGATATGGACGCCGCTCTTGCGATGAAGAATACTGTTCTTTACGCTGATAGAGACGACTTTGAGCTTGAGGAAGGCGAATATTTTATTGCTGACCTTATCGGTGTTGAGGTGATCGATGCTAAGTCTGGTGAGGTATACGGAAAAGTAACGGATATTATCAACAGAGGAGCTTCTGATATTTATGTTGTTGATACCAAGAACGGGGAAAGAATGATACCAGCCGTAGATGAGTTTATTGTCAGTGTTGACGTAAACAGTGGCGTTTTTGTAAACACGATTCCCGGTCTGCTTGATTGAGGTTGATATGGTATTTGATATAATGACACTTTTTCCACAGCTCGTTGAATACGTGCTTAGTGAGAGTGTGATAGGAAGAGCTCAAAAAAGCGGTGCTATCGAGGTCGCTTGTCATAATATAAGAGAATATTCCGAGGATAAGCACAGGCGTGTTGACGATACTCCGTACGGCGGAGGAAAAGGAATGCTTATGGCTGCACCGCCGATATATAACTGCTATGAGGCGATACTCAAAAAGAGAAGTAACCTTGAGGGAAAACGCAAGGTGGTATATATGTCACCCGCGGGTAAAATGCTCGATCAGACGGTAGCGGATGACCTCGCCAAGTGCGATCACGTTATAGTGCTTTGCGGTCACTACGAGGGTGTTGACAGACGCATCATCGACGAGATCGTTGATGAGGAGATATCAATAGGCGATTATGTGTTGACAGGTGGTGAGATACCTGCCTGCATCCTTGTTGACTGTGTAGCAAGGCTTGTTGACGGCGTGCTTGCCGCTCCCGAGTGCTATCTTGACGAAAGCATAACTGGGGGGCTTCTTGAATATCCGCAATATACTCGTCCGTATGAGTTTCACGGAGTAAAAGTGCCTGACGTGCTTATATCAGGACACCACGAAAACATAGACAAATGGCGCAAGGAGCGCTCAATCGAGCTTACCAAGGAGAGAAGACCCGATCTGCTTGAAAAATACGAAAGGAGATAACGTTTATGAAAAGGCGAAAGAATAAGAGCGTAGACGAAAAGCATACTGTCGTCGGCGTAAGCCTTATAATATTTTTGCTCGATAAGCTCGCAGACGCTATATATAACGCCTTGATCAACGGTATCTTTGGATATATTTTTACAGCGTATAATAAGGAGCTTGCTGCTTATAATGAAGGGCACGTAACCGCTTATTTCCGAGGAACGCAGAAATCACGCGGCTTTTTCAGAACAGTTCGAGAATATGTGTCGGGGGCGTTTGAGACCAGCTTTTTTCTCGGGAAGCTAAGACATGGAGTATGTGCCTTGACACACGTGTCGCTTAAGATGTACGGAAGATTTTTCCTGAGCTTTGGCGTATACACCCTACTTGTTTACTTTGTTAAAAAGCTTCTTCCCATATTAGGTGAGGCGAATGACGATTATCTTGTTATAGGTGTCGCGGTCTGCTGTATAACCGCACCCCTTCATTTTTCAAGATTTACTCTCGCAAAGGCGGTAAGATACGGTAAGATGACGTCGGCTATATTCGTTGATTGCTTTGGATATAGAGACGAAAGCTTCGAACGTCGTTCTAAAGTGAATCATACCGGAACAGGCGTTGCAATACTATGTGGCCTTATTATAGGTGTCGCGACGTTTTTCATTCATCCTCTCATAATACTCCTTGCGTTACTCGTATTCGTGTTAGTTGCGTTGATAATCAACGCGCCCGAGATAGGAATACTGATATCAATATTCTCGCTACCGTTTCTGTCACTTGTTGATCATCCCACGGCAAGCCTTGCAGCTATCGTGTTGACAACAACTGTCTCCTATATTATTAAGCTTATTCGGGGAAAGAGAGTGTTCAAGCTTGAGCTTCTCGATTTGATCATCGTTATCTTTGCTGTTATGATATTTATGTCGGGTGTTATCACCGTCGGCGGTAGCGCATCTTATCGCTCCGCGCTTTTGTCGTGTGTAATGATGCTCGCATATTTCCTCATAAAGAACCTTGTACGAACAGAGAAGTGGCTTCACAGATGTGTTTTCGCATTCGTTGGATCGGGAACTATAATAGCCGCTTACGGCGTTATACAATATGTTTTAGGCTTTGCCGTTAACGATTGGCTTGATACGACGTATTTTACCAATATATACGGTAGAGCGACTTCGGTATTCGATAATCCCAACTATCTGGCGGCATATTTGTGCGCGGTATTTCCATTTGCTTTGTATTGTGCGATCAGCCGTGGGACAGCAAAGGAAAGAATGGTGTATTCTTTGGTCTCTATTCTTTTGATCGCGTGTGTTATATTGACTTGGAGCAGAGCGGCGTGGATAGCAATGATCGTATGCTCAGTCATATTCTTTATGATGCGTTCTAAAAAAACGGTCAGATATATTGTTGGAGTCGTTTTTGCTATTCCTTTCTTATCGTTTATAATTTCAGATAATATAATAGCTCGGTTTATGAGTATCGGGGATTTGGCAGACTCATCGACACTTTACCGTGTCTATACGTGGCTTGGAAGCCTTGAATTGATAAAGGATCACCTCTGGAGCGGTATCGGCTATGGAGCACAGGCATTTGCGGAGGTATATCCTTCTTATGCATTTACGGGTATTGAGGGAGCTGTTCACAGCCATAGCCTTTATTTGCAGATCATTATCAGTATGGGTATTGGCGGACTTATATGCTTTGCCTTTATGTCGTTCTTGTTTGCTCAAAAGAGCCTTGAATATATAAAGACCCCATATAATGAAAGCACACGTACTATAACGACGTCTGCGCTTATCGCGGTTATTGGTTTGCTTATAATTGGAGTTTTTGACTACGTTTGGTATAACTACACTGTGTTCTTTGCTTTTTGGATGGTAATGGCTATTGGGGTCACCGCTGTAAAGATCGGAAACCGAGAAAAGGAAAGAACAAATATTTCTTGCAATACGGACGATTGCTCAGCCTTCGTTGACATAGATTGTAATCGCTAAGGAGATTTATTATGAACGAGAATAAGAACGTTACTTCAGCCACAAAAGCTCAGAAAAGCGATAAGAAAAAGGGAAAATTCAACTTTGTTGATTTTTTGCTGATTCTGATCGTTCTTCTTATCATTGCATCTGTCGTATACGTCTTTATGCCAAGCAGTTGGATAAAGGGTATGTTCGCGGATAAGTCGGTAGAAATAGAGTATTCTATAGAAATAATCGGTGTCGACAAGGAGTTTATTGAAAACATCAAGGATAACGATATAGTTCTTGACGGTGTCAGTAAGGCTCAGATAGGAACTGTTAAAGCTGTTTCCGACGTTACTCAGTATACAGAGCTCAAGTATAATGAGGTTGAAAAGCAGGGCGTACTTGCCGCGGTAGAGGACAAATACAACATTATCGTTACCATAACGGCAACGGCAGATTATACCGAAGGACAGGGATATTCCGTTAACGGTACGAGAATAGCCGTTGGTGAGAAGATAAGTGCAAGGTTTCCGAACTATGTGTGTGAGGGATACTGCATAAGCGTTCCCGTCAATTAAAAGCAGGTGAAGTGAGGATTTCTTATGAAAAGATCAAATGATAACATAAAAAAAGTTCCAAGATTTGGAGTCTTAGATCTCGTTATAATACTTCTTGTAATAATCGCTGTCGTGGGTATATATTTCAGATATAACATTATTGATATGATAAACGACTCGCGAGACCTCAAACAATATACGATAACGTATACTATTGACAATATCAGACATACAACACCTGACTTTATTAATGTTGGTGATGATGTATATTTTGTTTCCGACGGAAAAAAATTCGGTAATCTTACTACAGCACCTCAAAATATGACTTCTCTTGATACTACGCTGCCTTCCGAGAATTTTACTACTACGACCGGAGAGATAGTAGAGGTGTTTTATCCTAATAACGAGACACGAGTAAAGGGAGTAGGAAGACTTGTTTGCGAGGGAAGATACTCAGACGAAGGTGGCTTCCTTGTCAACGGCTCGACGCATATAGCTATGGGGCAGTATATCGACGTTAAGACTGAGTATGTAACTGTCACCATCAGAATCGACGATATCGTTCAAGTAAATGAATAATTTGCCAAAAACAGTCTATTTTTCTATTAAAGTGTGAAAAATAGAAGTGTTTTGACCTGTTTTGCCATAAAAGTTTATTAAAAATAACCAAAGTTTATCTATTGATTTTAACGACTTTTTTTGATATACTATTAGTATAGTAATTTAGTGTATTTATTTATATGTTTTGGTATTACGAACAGGAGCATTTTTATGGTAAAAAGAGACGTAACGATAACAAACAATATTGGCTTGCACGCAAGACCTGCTACGTTTTTTATTCAGAAAGCAAATTCATACAAGTCATCGGTTTGGATAGAAAAGGATGATCGCAAGATAAGTGCCAAGAGTTTGCTCGGCGTGCTTTCGCTCGGTATTGCTCAGGGAATGACGGTCACCATAATTGCCGACGGTCAGGACGAAAAGGCTGCGGTTGACGGTCTTTACGACCTTATCGATACGGGCTTCGCTGAATTTGAAAATTGATTGATCTGGGTGTCGCAGGCTTGCGACACCCTTTGATTTTTTTAAGGAAAGAGAGTATTCCATATGCCGCAAGATGCCAAGAAGACTGCGGAGCTTCTTCAAAAAGCCAATAGCTTACCGCTTTGTCCCGGTGTTTATATAATGAAGGACAAAAACGGTAAGATCATATACGTTGGAAAATCACGCAAGCTCAAGAACAGAGTTTCACAATATTTTCAAAACTCAAGAAAAAACTATAAAACCTCAAGAATGGTCAGTACTACCGATAGCTTTGAGTACATCGTCTGCAAGACAGAGATAGAAGCGCTGACACTTGAGAACACGCTTATAAAGCAACATTCGCCAAAATATAATATAAAGCTTAAGGACGCCAAGTCGTATCCTTATATTAAGGTTACTGACGATGAATACCCACGTATTGTTTTTACAAGAACGAGAAGCTCCGATAAGGCTAAGTATTTTGGACCGTTTTCGGGAACGGCAACAGTTTATTCGGTGCTCGATATCCTTCATAAATCATTGGGAATCCCATCGTGTAAACGGCAGTTTCCAAGAGATATTGGAAAAGACCGTCCTTGTATCTACTATCAAATGGGACAGTGCTGCGGTTTGTGTACGGGAAGGGTGACAAGTGAAGAATACAACGCGCTCATTAAATGCGCAACCGATGTGCTTCGTGGAAACACAGCCGCTGCAATTCAAATATTGAATGAGCAGATGACGCAATTTGCGGATGAAGAAAGATTTGAAGCGGCTGCAAAATGCAGGGATACGTTAGCGGCACTCCAAAGACTTCATCAAAAACAAAACGTTGTGGCATCTCCCGATACCGAAATGGATGTTTTCGGTCTTTGGAAGGACGATTATTGTACAAGCATATCTTGTGTATACGTTCGAGGCGGTGCGGTTATAGATAAAAACGACTATGTGTTCGGTATGGACACCGAGGTCGATGATAATGCCTTGTGCGCATTCCTCGTTGAGCACTATATGAGACGAGATATGATACCAAGGGAGATAGTAGTTTCTTTTGTTCTTGACGATTCTGACAGAGAAATGCTCGAAACGTACTTTACGCAAAAGGCAGGAAGACGCATAACGGTCAGACACCCCGAAAGAGGCAATACTCGTCAGTTATGCGACACTGTCGTCTCAAACGCGCAAGAGAAGGCGCAACAAGTGCGTCTTGAGGCACAAAAGGATGAGAATGTGCTCATGAGCCTCGCACAGCTTTTAAAGCTTGAAAGCGTACCCCTACGTATCGAGGCATACGATATATCAAACATCGGATCGGAGAATATCACGGCGGGAATGGTCGTATACGTAGGCGGCAAGCAAAGCAAGAGCGACTATAGATATTTCAATATAAAGACCGTTGATGGTACTGATGACTATGCGTCTATGCGCGAGGGAATACGACGGCGCTTAAATCATCTTCTGTCAGACGATACGGGATCATTTGCCGAATACCCCGATCTTATGCTTATTGACGGCGGTCGAGGACATGTATCGGTGGTACGTGAGGTGCTTGATGAGTATAACCTTGATATTCCAGTTTTCGGTATGGTCAAGGACGAATATCACAA
Organism: Eubacteriales bacterium; assembly: GCA_045536665.1. GTDB lineage: Bacteria > Bacillota > Clostridia > Oscillospirales > CAG-272 > HGM12713. Next base: position 1,576 of record JAZSNX010000177.1, on the reverse strand, counting down.
AACACGCGCTTTATGTAACGAAACACAAGAGATAAATATAGCAAAGGATAGAGCTATTTTTACGCTTATCTACAAAATACAAGAGGAGGTCCACCGTTTTACGGTCGGACGTACCTCAAGCGCGAAACGCTCTACCTATAAGCGCTCGTCACTTGAAAATATTGAGGGCATAGGTCCTTCAAAGGCAAAGAAGCTGTTGCTTCATTTCGGCACATTGACTTCGCTCAAGACAGCGACGGCGGAAGAAATATCGGCAGTATCGGGAATATCCGCGCGAGACGCGCAAGCGATCTATTCCTATTTTAACAACACCAAGGGTGGTAAGTAAAATGATGAGAATTATAACGGGAACTGCAAAGGGAATACGACTCAAAACACTTGAGGGAGACGCAACACGTCCCACCGCAGAGCGTGTAAAGGAAGCGGTTTTTTCCATGCTTCAGATGGATATTGAGGACAGAGAAGTGCTCGACCTTTTCTCAGGTTCGGGACAAATGGCTCTTGAGGCGCTCAGCAGAGGGGCGAGCTCTGCGGTTATGCTTGACAGCTCAGCTGCCGCAATATCCGTGATAACCGAAAACGCAAACAAAACCAAGCTTTTCTCGAAATGTACGATAAGAAGGTCGGACTATCTTGATTATATTAAGAGAAACAAGGGCAAAAAATTCGATATTATTTTTCTTGATCCCCCATACGCTTCGGGTTATTACAAAATAGCGCTTCGCGCTCTTGTAGAGAACGATATGCTAAAAGGTAGTAGCCTTATCGTTTGTGAAAGCGGTGAGGACACCATTTTTGGCGGCGACGAGCAGCTTGCACAAAGCTTCGTCACTGTAAAGCAATCGAGATACAGCAAGACTTTTATTACCATTATTTCTCCCGATACAAAGGAGGAGGCTTAAATGAAGGACGGAAAGAGTATTGCGATAGTTCCGGGTAGCTTTGATCCTATAACCTATGGACATGTTGATATAGCGAAAAGAGCGGCTGACGCCTATGACATTGTCTATCTTGCCGTTATGATCAATGATCAAAAAAAGTATATGTTCAATATGGAGCAGCGCAAGATGATAGCAGAGGCATGCTTTGCAGAGGAGTCTAACGTTTCGGTCATTTCATCCGACGGTATGCTCTGGCAGCTTGCACAAGAGCTTTGCGCCGACGCGATAGTCAAGGGCTATAGAAATGAGGTAGACTATGAATATGAGCAGAAGATGGCTCAGTTTAACTATGAGCATAATCCAAACGCTCCCACGGTGTTGCTTAAGGCGGACGAAAAGCTTGAGGAGCTCAGTTCAACTGTTCTCAGAGAGCGTATAAGTAACGGTCAGCCTATAGACGGATATCTGCCGGATAAAGCTGTATCTATGATATATGAGTTTCTCAACAAAAAAGAATTTTGACCTCGCTTTCATAATATGAAATATCCTCCCATATAATTTAGCAGAAAGAATTTTGTTAAATCATTGGGAGGATATTTATTTATGGGTGAACACTCAATTTATCGGGATATAGCCGAAAGGACGGGCGGAGATATTTATATAGGAGTCGTAGGTCCTGTTCGAACGGGAAAATC
>JAZSNX010000060.1:0-16448 GCA_045536665.1 Eubacteriales bacterium | reverse complement strand
CGGGGTCGAACCGGTACGATACTTACGTATCACGGGATTTTAAGTCCCGGGCGTCTGCCTGTTCCGCCACACCGGCGTTTGCAGTACCTTTCGGTCGCTTGAAGTATTATATCACACATTTTCGCGTTTGTCAACCCCCTTTTTTGATTTACTTTTGATTTTCTTATCGCGTTTTTCGTCTTTATTTGCTATATTACTTGTATTTTAGCCTCTTTTGTGCTAAAATATATGTGATATTATTGCATTGCTATGAGGTGCTATAGGTTATGAAATTCAAGTATCTTTCGCATGAATTCCGCGGCGAGCTTTACGACAAGAGAGAGCCGCTGAGGAAAAATATTTGCGACCGCTGTTACGTATTCGATCTTGCCGAGGGAGGCAGGCTTGTCGGTATGCGTTCCGTTATGGCTAAAAATCCCGAATGCACCTTCATAACCGATCTTATGGAGCTTGACGAGATAAGGGAGACTGTTGAATATTTCAAAACGTTTCCCTCAAAGCCTGCTATCGTCAGTACAAGATACGGTCTTGCCTTTGTTTTGCAGTGGCTATTTCCAAGCAACACCTATTTTGTGGTTTCATATCCTAACTGCGGAGCTGACAAATGCTACCGTTCGCTTCTTTATCACGGTCACGCTCTGCACGAGTCGTCGACTGTTAAGGCGCTGCGAATGCGAAGGAGGGAGCAGAGCGATAACGTCGAATTTATTACCGAACAGCTATTTCGTGAGTTCGATGAATGCTTTGGCACTGTATTGTCCGAGCCGACTCTTCACGGCGGCGACGTTCCCCGCAGGCTTGAGCAGCGTATCTACGCATTATCATATTATATCGGTTGCGGCGCGAACATTGCCTGTAACGATGATATCATATGCGCGGGCGAGGTGGACGTTGCATTGTTCGAGGGCTTTATTATGTCTCTTATGATGTGCGCAAGGAGGATAACCAAGCACAGGGAGATAACGATCGACATAAGGAAGCAGAGCAGGGGAATACTGATCTCGTCATACATTATCGCCGACAGCGCGGACGCAAAGACTCCCGAGCTGGATATGTTTTACCGACTTGCCCTGCGCAAGAGACTGCGCTTTGAGCATACCCACGAGGACAACGTACATCATCTGTATTTCGAGCCGATGAGGATAGATTGGGGCTTGCTTGGTTACAAGCAGCCCGAGATCGAGTTGAAATAAAGCGATAAAAAAAGAGCTCTCAGATCTTTCTGAGAGCTCTATGCTTTTTGTGCGTTTATGCCTCGGGAACTATGCGCTCAAGCTGTGCGCCGTCTGCGAGGAGAATAGCGGAAAGGCTCGCGTCTGCCATAGTAGCGGCATCAACTGCGTCGTATACGATCTCGCCCTTTGCGTTGAACACGAACTCGCCGTTTGCGTCAACAACAGCGCAATACCAGTTATCGTCCTCGGCGAAGGATACGCCTACGAGAAGCTTGCACTCTACGAACGCGCCCTTAGCGATGCTCTTTACCGACGCGGGAATAGCAACGCTTACGAGAGAATCGCAATCAAAGAACGCGCCTACACCGATAGCGGTAAGCGAATCGGGAAGCTGAATAGTAGCGAGCTTATCGCAGTATGCGAAAGCGTAATCGTCGATGATCTCAAGCTTGTTTGAGAAATTGACCTTAGTGAGATTGACGCAGGCGCTGAACGCAAGCTTGTCGATCTTGGTCACGGTGTTAGGGAGTGTTACCTCGGTAAGGCCGTCACAGCCCCAGAAAGCGCTCTGCGCTATGTAGGTATAGCCCTCGGGAATGACCACCGACTTGAGGTTCTTAACTGCCTTGAACGCATCTGTGCCGACACCTGTTACAGGTCTGCCATCGATAGACGTGGGAAGTGTGATATTTATATCGACAGCACCGTCGGAAACATAGCCGACTATTTCGTAATCACCCTCCGTATTTACTGCATATTTGAAATTATCTTTTACCATTTCCTCGCCGACGGACGCGCCATCGTCAGAATTGTCGATCTCGGGAGCTTGGTCCTTGCTACAGCTTATCATACAAACGAGCAGGAGAGCGGCGAGCGCTATTGCCAGAAACTTTTTCATTATGGGATAAACCTCCATTATTTATGTTCACAAGATATTATAACTCAAAAAACATTGATTGTCAATAAAAAAATGCTCAGTTAACAATTTTTTATCAATTCGCCGTATTATGGGTGTGAGTTTTGGTGCTTTTGACAACTTTTTCTTGACACTTGTCTTTGTCGGCGGTATAATAATAGCAGAAATTTGTTTTGGAGGTGAGGATATGGCGATACCGAATTCGCTTGAAACGGGTATAGGCAAGCTTTACGGCGTTGGCAAGGTGCGTGAGGCGACGTATGCAAAAATGGGCGTTCATACAGTAGGCGATCTTCTTTGCCACTATCCTCGCGGATATGAGAACAGGGGAGACGTGCGTCTGCTTGCCGATGCGCCCGATAACGTAAAGAGCGCCGTTGCGCTGACGGTAGCCACCGAGCCTCGTGTGGCGAGGCTCAAGAGCAGAATGACGCTCGTTAAGTTCAAGGCTTACGATGAGAGCGGCTTTTGTGAGATAACCTATTTCAATCAGGAGTATCTTAAGACCGCATTTTCCGTTGGCTCGGAGTTCAGATTTTACGGTAAGGTGCAGAGGACGAGAAGCGGATTTACTATGTCGTCGCCTGTATACGAGCCGATAGGTGATACTGAGCTCGCTCCGCTCTTTCCCGTTTATCCTCTTACCGAGGGGCTGACGCAAAAGCAGATAGCGAAGGATATGCGCTCTGCGCTCACTATTGCGGAGTATACCGACGGCGGGGAGGACCCGTTGCCTGAGCATATAAGATGTAAGTATTCGCTTTGCGTGCGCTCGTTCGCGCAAAAGCAGATACATTCGCCCGACAGCTTTGCTTCTCTCGCGGCGGCAAGAAAGCGCTTGATATTCGACGAGCTGCTCACCTTCGCGCTTGGCGTATCTATGTCGGGCACTAAGAGCGCGCCCGTACCTGCCGTTCCTTGTCCCGATACGGACGTTTCGGCGCTTGAGCGGCTGCTGCCGTACACGTTGACGGACGCTCAGCAGAGGGTACTCGCGGATATCAAGAGGGATATGTCACGGGACGTAGCGATGAACAGAATGGTGGTCGGAGACGTAGGCTGCGGAAAAACGGTGTGCGCTGCGGCGGCAATATATATCGCGGTCAAAAACGGCAGACAGGCGGCTCTTATGACGCCTACCGAGATACTCGCGCTTCAGCATTTCTCAGACCTTAAGGACCTGCTTGGCAGGCTCGGCGTTAAGGTGGAGCTTCTCGTCGGCTCGCAGACGGCGGCGCAAAAGAGAAAGATACATTCGCTCCTTGCGAGCGGTGAGGCGGACGTGGTCATAGGAACGCAGGCGCTTCTATCCGAGGGTGTGGAGCTCGCCAGACCGGGACTTGTCGTCGCCGACGAGCAGCATCGCTTCGGCGTGGGGCAGAGAGCCGTGCTTGCCGAAAAGAACGCTCTCTCTCATATGCTCGTTATGAGCGCTACTCCCATACCGAGGTCACTCGCTCTCGCTATATACGGAAACCTCGACGTGTCGAGGATAGACGCGCTGCCGCCCGGCAGGCAGAGAGTAGACACCTTTGCGGTGGACGAAAGCTACCGAGCAAGGCTCAATGCCTTTATCGCGAAGCAGATAGAGAGCGGAGGACAGGTATATATCGTTTGTCCCGCTGTTGAGGACAGGCTTGAGGATGAGGCTGACCTACTGATGGGCGACATTGACGGAGAGGGAAGAGTCAAGGACGGAACTCCTCTTAAGTCGGCGGTGGGATACGCCACCGAGCTTGCCGAGACATTCCCGCAATACACGGTCGATTTTCTGCACGGTAAGATGAAGAGCAAGGAAAAGGACGGAGTTATGCGGCGCTTCTGCGACGGAGCGACTAAGATACTCGTGTCTACCACGGTCATTGAGGTCGGAGTCAACGTACCCGAGGCTTGTCTTATGATAGTTGAGAATGCCGACAGGTTTGGCCTTTCACAGCTTCATCAGCTTCGAGGACGCGTGGGCAGAGGAAAGAGAAGATCCTATTGTGTGCTGGTATCCGACGCTATAAACGCCGAGGGACGGGCAAAGGAGCGTCTTATGACGATGAAGAGCTGCTACGACGGCTTTGAGATAGCAGAAAAGGATCTCGTTATGCGAGGGCCGGGCGATTTTTTGCGCGGAAGCGGAGACGAAGCGGTAAGACAGAGCGGCGGAGTTAAATTCAAGCTTGCCGAGCTTTGCGACGACGCCTCTCTGTTGCGTTGCGCCTTTGACGAGGCAAAGGAGCTGCTCCGAGTTTCCCCGACGCTTTCTGAATACCCCGCGCTATGCCGTGAGGTAAACAAGATGTTCACGCTTCAAAAGGGAACGGTAAATTAATAGAAAAAGGCCAGGAAACACATAGCGTGAAGCGAGAAATCATGTAGCCGAAGGCTTTGATTCATGATGCGTTAGCATCAATTCATCTACAATAACAAACAGAGCAAGAATATAAGGATCTTCTCCTCGTATTCTTGCTCTTGTTTTTTTCTTCTGTCGATATGTCAACTTCGTTGACTCGATATGCTTTCGCTACGCTCAAGCTCGATATATTGCCGTTCGCTTTGCGAACATCAATTCGATATAAGATAAATCCCTCGTTTGCAAAGCAAACATATCGAGTGCGTCAGCACATATCGAACGCCAAAGGCGTATATCGAAAATCCCGCAAGGGATCTATCTCGATGCGTGTTCTCCGTTAAGGATAACACGCTAAGGGCTTCCTGTCCTAAATTTTTTATTCATTTGGGAGATATTCGGATATATCTATCTTCTTAAGCTCCGCGTCGGTTATTTTTCCCTTGGTCTTTTCGTAATAGGCTACGTTGTTGCGCACCATAAACGCGAACTGAGCCGCGGGCGAGCGATTCTCAGCCGCCGATACAAAGAGAAATTTACGAAGAAGATCCTCGGACAAACGAAGCTCTACGTTACAGTTTTGTTTCATTTTGTACCCTTACCGCCCTTTTTGTCCTTCTTTTTCTTGTCGTCCTTGCCATCTTTTCTTATGGGCTTGCCTGCCGTTTCCTTCGCTTTTTTATCGGAGCGTATCATAAAGACCGCGAATACGACGATGCCGACGATAACTATTGCGAATATAACGATAGCGATGACTGTTCCTACCGAGATATCCTTTTTATCCTCGGTAGCGTCGGGCGGTGCTTCACTCTCAACCACAGGCTGTGTCTCTATGGGAGTGGGAGTATACTTTACCTCCACCTCGGTGTCCTTGGTTATCGTACCGCTTACCGTGAGAATAGATGCTGTGTACGTATCGATAGAGGGGGAATTTACAGAGTAGTTAGCGCCGAGAGCGAGTTTGGCTGTGTGCGTGGGGCTTGCCTCGCTGCCGTCCTCGTAGACGTACTTTATAGTGAGCGTAGCCTCGCCTGTATCGGACGCGAGAAATTCCGCGACGGCGTGCGTCTTCGCCGCGTTCTCAAACGCGGAGGGGTCTACGGCAATGTCCTTGGAGGCGGACGAGAAGACGAGAGTGTTCAGAGCCTTGCAGTTCTTGAACGTCTCAGCCTTTATCTCGGTCAAGTGCGCCATGATGCTCGCGCTCTCAAGAGAAGAGCAGTACGCGAACGCTCTTGCGCCTATGCTCGTCACGCTTGCGGGGACGAATACCGCCTTAAGCGCGGCACAGCCCTCGAAGCAGCTATCGCCTATTGAGGTGATGGAAGCGGGCAACGAGACAGTCTCAAGTGTCGAGCAGAAAGCGAACGAAAGCTTGCCTATGGACGTAACGCTCGCGGGGATAACAGCTTCCTTGAGCTTGGGGAAATAGTAGAACGCGTAGCTTCCAATGTTAGTGATACCGTCAGCTACTACTACCTTTTCAACGCTGTGACGAACAGCGTACCATGAAACGGACGTAGCGCTTTCAAAGTCGGGCATAGCGCCGCTTCCGTTGACGTTCAGCGTTTTGCTGTCCTTATCGTAGGTCCACGTAAGAGACGTAGAGCCGACAGCTCCGCTCGCGCTCTCCGCGTCCTTTATGCTCGCGGAGGTATTTCCGCAGGCGGAAAGAGAGACTATCATAGTCAGAATAAGTACAACGGCAAGAGCCGCTTTGATAATAGTTTTTTTCATCGCAAAAGCCTTTCAAAACAAAATTTCACCGTAAATTATATCACAACGGAAGGAATATTTCAACCATTTTAAAAAATTGTTCCATTTTATTAACTAAAAGTTTAGTTCATACGCCTAACATCGCGAGTATTGCCGCCTTGTCCTTGACGCCGACCTCTTTCTTTACGAGCGCTCCGTCCTTCATAACGGCAAGCGTTGGTATCACCTGTATCTCAAAGGCAGCCGCAAGCTCGTTTTGCTCGTCAACGTTTACCTTGCATACCTTAACGTCGTCTCTCTCGTTTGCTATCTCGTCCACCGTAGGACCGAGCATACGGCAAGGACCGCACCAATCCGCGTAAAAATCGATAAGCACGGGCACGTTCGATTTCATTACCTCATTAACGAAATTGTCATTTGTAAGCTTGATAATTGCCATTTTGTTTCTCCTTTTTTAATTATCCTTGTATTTGTAGTAGAGCATACAGTGGCAGTAGCCCTCAAAATCGGGGTCAGCCATCTGCTCCCTGAATTCACGGCAGATGCATTTGGTGTCCTCGCTTTTCTGCATTCTGCACGGACAGTATCCGCCTCTTTGCTTGAGTCCTTCCTTGATCGTGTCAACTACGTCTTTGTTATCGTTCAACCGTATTCCCATGAAGCTTACCTCCGTGAATATATTACTATATTTTCCAAAAAGCGGACAAAAAATGCGTGTCACCGTTCTTGCTTTATTTTACCATACTTACACGTGTTTTGCAAGACCTTAAATTAATATGAATAAAAAACACCGCGAAAAATCGGTGGAAAATCTTGTGGGTTGACCGCGAAGGCGCGTCTTATGTATAATTTAACTACCGCGGGAAAAGAAAAGGCATCGAGTAAATTTCAGTAAACACACAAGCGTCACTTTGCCGTCATATTCCCGCGAGAATAAAAAAGGAGGCATAAGCCTATGAGAAAAATTAAAAGGACAGCCCTGTTTCTGACCTGTATGGCGTTGATATTCGCGATGCTGACGCCTATGATATCCGCGGCGGACAGCTACGGTTTTCCGACGGGCTCGACGCCCGTGCCCGTAAAGCTTGACGGACAAGTAGTTATGAAGGACGAAACGGTACTTATCAATTCGGTTACATACGTTCCCGTAAGACACTTTTCCGAGCTGATGGGGGCTGACAGCATAAGCTGGAATCAGAAAACAGCCACCGCGACTGTCAAAAAGGGAAGCGTGACGATGTACTTTACGAGCGGTGCGTTGTACGTGGAGGCTAACGGAAGATACTTCTATACTGTTCAGAAGATACTTAATATCGGCGGACGTCTGTACGTTCCCGTGCGCGCCATAGCCGAGGCGTTCTCGGTGGACGTGGCGTGGGACGCGAGCACGCGCACGGTGCTGCTCAGTACGACCGGCAAGAAGCTTGTCAGCGGAAGTGAATACTACGACTCGAACGAGGTGTATTGGCTGTCGCGTATAATCAACGCTGAGGCAGGCGGAGAGGGTCTTATCGGAATGATAGCGGTCGGAAACGTGGTGCTCAACCGAAAGGAGAGCAGTATGTACCCTAATACCGTGTACGGTGTTATATTTGACCGCGTGGGCGGTACACAGTTCTCGCCCGTGTCGATGGGAACGATATACAGAACGCCAAGCAATACCAGTATAATAGCCGCGAAAATATGCCTTGACGGCTACTCCGTTGACGATAAAATACTTTTCTTTATGAACCCCTCAATATCCACAAGTAATTGGATATCCAAGAACCGCCCGTTCGCGTTCGTGCTTGGCAGACATTATTTCTACTACTAAAAGCAAGAGGAAGCTTCCGAGCGGAGCTTCCTCAATGCTTTTATAATTCCTGATTTTCTTGAATTTTCTTTGAGAATTAAGCGCATCACTTGACAAAAAAGCTGCTCTGTTTATGAGCAGCTTTTTGAGTTTATTCTTTTGTCTCGAGCAGCTCCATAAGCTTTTCATCGTAGGAAAGTCTTATGGCGAGAGGCTCGTCACACTCGGTACAGAGAAGAAATATACATTTGTCGCCGAACATATCGACGGTATAATTGAACTGCTTTCTTTTGTTCGCCTTTGCCCGAGCCATCGCTTCCTTCATCTGCTGACTGTCCGCGGGGCAGGCTGTGTATATCTCCTCGATATTTGCCGCAGAGACGCGGCAAACGGTTATGGTATTCCTGCCGTTTATCTCGGTGACGGTGAAGTCGACACCGCTATCTGTTTTTATCAGCGCGTATACGTAGCTTCTCTTAAGATATCTCGTCAGATAGAAAATACCTATGCCGAGCATACCTATGCCGATAAGCTGAAACGCCCACCTATACGCAATGTCTCCGAAAATAAAGGGAATGCCGAGTATTATGAGAGCGCCGATGAGCAAGGCGCTTGTCAGTATAGTAAGCCTGCGCACGTCCTTCTTTGGCGCTGCTTCGTATATTTTCATAGTTTCAACTCTCCTTTGTCACAAAAACAGTTAAAAATGTACTTGAAATAGTCACAAAATAATGATATAATTTATTATGTATATTTAATTATAATAAATTGGAGCAAAAATGTCAATAGTTTTTAAATTTATAAAAAGATCGCTTATTGCGCTTGTTTCCATAGTTGTTGCGGGCGTTATCGCTCTTTTGCTTTGGCGTATATTCTCCTCTGAAAATCCAAAGGATATGGAAACGCTCACACCCACCGATGAGCTTGTCGAGGCTTACGGCGAGAGCGGCGAGGAGCTTTATATGTTCAAGCAAAAGCAGAGAAGTATAACGAGCGCCGAGAACAATTACGGATACTTTTCGATAACCGATTACGTTATCATACCCGAGGCTAACGAGGTACAGGTGCTGTTCAGATATAACACGAGCACGCTCAAGCATACCGCCGACAAGCATTCTCTCGCGACTGTTCCGTCGAGAGACAGCGAGGTGTATGAGGTCTCCTTGCTGGTAGCTACCGATCTCACGCCCGAGAATGACGAAGACAATCTCGGAAACGATCCCGAAAGCGTTAGATTTATACGCTGTAAGGGAAGCGTTGTTGATGTTGGAAAAAAGAATATGTACAACTACCGCCGTATCGTCTTTCAGCTTGACGATGCCGAGCTTGATATAAAGCAGCTTCTTGACGACGGACTGCTGCTTGCGGTATACGCGGACATCTGCTATCTCGGAGATGTCAATTACGACGCTCCTGACGGCACTCTTTGTCTTTACGACTATCTATCCCCCAACGTGCACGTTGAGCTTGATAAAAAAGACGTGGGAGCGCTTACGGGCAAGGAATGATAAAACGGTACATACCTGCCTGCGTTTTGTCAGCTTAATATAGACGGCTTTAAGTATTCCTCTCATTTCGGAGCGCCCGAGCGAGAGGGCGTCACGCCTGAAGGTAAGGAGAAGTGAATGGAGCAAAAAAGATTTACTAAAAACGACGACTCATTCGTGTGCGTGCATTGTGGTAAGGAGGTAATGCCGCTCGGCTATACCTCGAGAAATCATTGCCCGCATTGCCTTTGGTCGCTGCACGTGGACATAAATCCCGGAGACAGAGCAAACCCGTGTCGCGGCGAGCTTGAGCCGATAAGGACCGAGCCCGATCCCAAAAAGGGCTTTGTCATAATCCACCGTTGCCGAAAGTGCGGTGAGATAAGAAGAAACAAGGCGGCTCTCGGCAAGGGAGAACAGCCTGACGATATGTCGCTTATAATCAAGCTGACTGTCGCTGAATACAAATAACACGTAAAAATTGTGAGGTCAAGGAAATGATAAAAAAGATATCGGCGCTTCTGCTTGCGCTCGTTTTGTGTGTGGCTATGGTCGCTTGCTCTAAGGACGGCGCACCCGACGGAATGAAAAACGTAACGATAGAGGGAGAGCCCTTTGTGCTTTATGTTCCCGAGGCTTGGATAGACAACCGCTCAAGCGGTATATCGAGCGCGTACTATTCCAGTTTGGATAACGTACTCGTTACGGCGAGGTATTATACACCCTCGCAGGAAAGGACGCTTGACGAGCACGCTGCGGCGCTGTCGGATTCCTATGCGGCAACTCTTTCTCTCTTCGCTCTCGTTTCCCGTGAGGCGGCGATGCTTGGCGGAGAGAACGCTGTTCAGCTCGTATATACGGCGGACGTTGGCGGCAGATCTTATACATACAGACAGATGGTGACGCTTTATGGCGGTGACGTCGTTCTTCTCACATTCTACTGTCCCACCGACCTTTATGAGATACATAACGAGGAGTTTTCAGCGATAGTTGAGGTGTTCGCGCTTCGCGATAAGGGCGAGGTCAAGAACGATTGCGTTACCGACAAAAAGACTCCCGAGGGAATGAAGATAGCGTCCTCGGATAATATGCAATACCGTCTCTACGTTCCCACCTCTTGGATATGCAACTCCGAGAGCGGTATGAGCGAGGCTTATTATCCCACGAGCGGCAAGCCGAACGTTACGGTCACGGCGTATTCTCCCGATACAGAGATGACGGCGGAGCAGTATTTTGCCGCTTGCGAGACCGAATATAAGCAAAAAATAGGCGGCTACGAGCTTTTGTCCACGGCTGACAGAACTGTTGCCGAAAGAGCGGCTAAGTGCTACACCTACAAGGCAAAATACGGCGAGACCGAGTTTACCGTTATGCAGACGGTGCTTGAATATAACGATATGATGTACTCCATAACCTATACGGCGCTGACCGACAGCTTTGAGACTTACCTCGGTGACGTAAATACCATGCTTGACAGCTTTATATTCAGATAATGGAAAGCAGGATATATCTTGACAACAGCGCTACCACGCCCATCTCGCCTTGCGCAAAAGAGGCTATGCTTGAGGCTATGGAGTGTTATGGAAATCCTTCGTCTCTGCACACGCTCGGTCAGGAGTCGGAAAGGCTCTTAAGGACGGCTCGTGAGCGCATAATGGCGGCGCTTGGAGCAAGACGCGGGCAGGGAACGGTAGTTTTTACCTCGTCTGGGACAGAGGCTACGTCCTTGGCGATCTTCGGAACGGCTTACGCGAAAACAAGGCGTGACGCCACTCGGATACTCACGACCGACAGTGAGCATCCCGCAACGCTTGAGGCGCTCGCTTGTCTTGAGAGAGACGGCTTTGAGGTCATTCGCATACCGACGCGCGGCGGCGAGCTTGATATGGAAGCGCTCGCGGCGGCACTTGACAAAAGGATATTCCTTGCGAGTATGATGCTCGTTAATAACGAAACGGGAGCGCTCTATTCACTCAAAGAGGCGTTTTCCATGATAAAGCGCAAATATCCCGACGCTATTACGCATTGCGATGCTATTCAAGGCTTTATGAGGGTGAGATTTACCCCCCAGAGCATAGGAGCTGACCTCGTATCGGTCAGCGGGCATAAGATACACGCTCCTAAGGGAGTTGGCGCGCTATACGTGTCGCAGGAGCTCATCAGGGCTAAAAAAATAGCCCCCTTTATCCGCGGAGGCGGACAGGAGGGCGGAATGAGATCGGGAACGGAGAACGTTGTAGGTATAGCGGCGTTCGGCGCGGCGGCTGACGATATGGCGCATAGGCGTGAGCGGATAGAAGCTACGCTTGGAGAGCTTTATGGGTACGCTTTCGACAAGCTCACTGCTCTTGGGCTTCGCGTAAACCAGCCAAGCGCGCGCGTCAGCCATATTATCAACGTAACTCTGCCGAGTATTAAGAGCGAGACTATGCTTCACCATCTGTCGGCGGACGGTGTGTTCGTGTCGAGCGGCTCTGCCTGCTCGTCCCATTCAAATACGCCGAGCGGCTCGCTCATAGCCTTTGGGCTTACACCCAAGGAAGCGGATTGCTCTATAAGAATAAGCCTTTCGGCATATAATACAAAAGCGGATATAGACGCTCTTTGCGCGTCCTTGTCCACGGGGCTTGATAGGCTTGTGAGAATAAAGTGACAGGGTACGCGAGGATGCGGATGAGGGGAGCTTCTTAAAAGAAGTTCCCCTCAAGCTCCCCACAAGAACTTTTAAGAATTTATATTATGCCAATAATATCGGTGACATTGCCTCTTATTTTAAAGCTCTTTTTAAGGGCTTGGGGAAACTTCTTTTAAGAAGTTTCCCCAAAAAATATTCATTTCCTAAGTGACGGGATCTCTTTTTGTATGACCGAGTCAAGCAGCTCGAGCTTCCATTCGATATGCGCTTTGTCGCACATATACTCCATGCTTGGCTCATAGCCAAGGCGTGAGTCGAAATCAACGAGAGGTATGGTATCTCTCGCGTTTTCACGCTCCGCTACACATATCTCGAGCATCTCGTCAAGCACGGCGTTCCGTTCCTTTGTGTCAAGCGACAGGACACGTATCTTTCGTTTATAGAATTCCTTGACGTTAACCGCTGTCAGGGCGGTGTTCCTTATAAAGTGGCACAGACCTACGATGCGTCTCGCGTTTTCTCTCTTGCGCTCGGGAATTGTGTCAAGCAGAGGGTAGAGTAGCTCGATGCCTTCTGTGAAAAGCTCCGCGAGGCGCTTGAAGTTCGCTATCTCATAGTCGAACTTTTTCCTTGCCTCGTCGTCCTCAAGCGAGAGTATGGACTTTCCGTACGCGTTTTGTCCGTATACGGGATAGCATATCTTTTTGAAATGAGCATACGGTAGGGTAGGGATCTCAACGTCGGTGTTCTCGAAGAGTATGAACGGATAAGCAGGACCTATTCTGAAAGGACCGTATTGGTCGACGACCACTGAGATAAGGTGATATATTCCATCGCTGAAGAGGCGGTAAGCGCGAAGCACGCTGTCCTTACATTCAGCTGAAAAATCTCGTGCGGCTATTCTTCCGAGCACGTCCTCAAGGTCGCACTCGGGCGACCAGAACGCCCACTTGGCAAGGTCGGAGATAAAGGACGGCGAAAAGCCGTAATGATGACATTCCATAATGCCCGAAAGTCCGTATTCGGTATGCGCGTCTATCATTCCGCGATATCGCTCTATCCATCTGTACGGCGCGGGAATGTACGGCACTACGCCGACGTCCCAGGTAAGTCCGCCCGTGTTTGTCATAGAATAGAATTTCAAGCTGTTTTGCTTGGCAAACTGCCCCTCGGTCTTGAAATAGTTACCCGGCCCTACGTGATAGAGCGTGTAGTCAGCTGTGGTGTTTTTTATTCCGTCGCGCACGACGAACTCTCCCATTTCATAGGTCGCCTGAAGGGTTACGTCCTTGGGAAGTGTGTCTATAAGCGCCTTGCGGTAGGAAGCGTCGACACGACACCAATTGTATGACCACAGAACTATATCGAGATCGGGACGTCGCTTTCTCATTATACGGCTGACCATATCAAGCCATATCGGGTAATCGTAGCAAGGCCACCAGCCGGGGTAGGGCTTAGTGTTGGGGATAGGCTTGCCGTTTTGATCGTAGTTGTCCTTACGGCGCTTCATTTCGGTGTGGGGGTCCTTGCTCGGGAACTCACACGACTCTCCGACAAAGATTATTCCCTTGAAATAAGGACAGCGGTCAAGAAGCTTGCCGTAGAGCTTTTCATAATACTCCTCAGCTCCCTCGTCCTCGGGATGAAGCCTGTTCTGCAGATAGCTGTATGCGTAAACGTCTATGCCGTACTGCGCCGCCCGGTAGCAAAGATCGTTGAAATCGTGATATCCGTGAGGGGTGATATCGATGTCCTTGACAAAGGCAAGTATCGCGTCAACTCCCGAATGCGCGATATTTATAAGATGCTCATTGGGGTACATATCAAGTCCGTATCCCGAATGCACCATTCGAGGTGTAAAAAGCGAGGTCCTTACCGTATCCGCGCGCTCAAGGAAGGGCGCTTCTCTGAGGTTCATAAGATCCTCTATAAAATAGCCTGCCTGAGCGGCAAGACGCGAGCTGTGTCCCGCAAGAAGTATCTCACCGTCAGTGACCGAGATGCGGTAGCTCCTATCTTCAACAGTGGGGTCTACGACGTAGCGGATGCGCGCTCCGCCCGTGTATTCGTCGTCCGCTATCAGGTGAAGGGACAGTCTCATCGATACGAAGAAATAATCAACGAGATCTCTCGCTGCGTTCATAAGCACAGCGTCGGCATTCCTTGGAATGCTTATCAGCCAATCCGAGCCTATGGCTATCTCGTTTTCCGCAAGGGTCGCAGAAACGTCTACACGGTCAGGCGTGTGAATTACTGAATACCTTTGCCTGAATTGATAATTTATCTCCATAAAGATCACCTCACATATATGATTTCCTTAATTATAACACATAAAATATCCATTTTCAATATATAAGCTTTAAATAATTATCTACACAAAAAATCAAAGGAAAAGCTATTAACACATTGACATTGTATTTGTTATATGATATAATAAAAGGCGTTGTGTTTAATGATGTTTAATGAACTATTATAGATTTCGGAGGAATACTTTGAAAAACCAGATGAAGCTGCGCTCGGGCGCTACCATATATCAGGTGGACCGCGCTGAGGCAGACAAAAAGAATTATCTGACAAGACACAGTCTGTCGAAGATGCATCTTATGCCTGTGGGAGACCCTATAGCATACGATGTCTCACCCGACGGTCAGGTCATATATTATTTCGATCCCGTAAGAGTCACGGAAGCGCCGCCTGAGACGTGGTATTTTCCAAACTCCAAAAAGGAGACAATGACGCTCCCGAGCGGAAGCGTTATAGAAAGAATGAGCGTCAAGAATGCCGCTACGAAGGGATATTACACCGCGGAGCGCCTTGAACGCATGCATTACGAGACTGTTGAAGAGCCTGTCGCCTATACATATAAGGCAGACAAGTCGGTGCTGTATTTTTACGATAAAAAGACGGCTACGAGACTTCCGCTTATGTGCGTGGAGTGCGGACAGGACATAAGATACAAAAAGAAGCTTTGTGTGTCCTGCTATGAAAAGGAGCTTGCCGTTCGCCGTGCGGAGGGCAACGCGTACAGAGCCGCGTATTACGGTATGGACAGAGCAAAGGTGCTGTTCTTTGACCTTGAGCTTACGGGCTTTTACGACCACGACGAGATACTGTCGATAACTATCGTAGACGGCTTTGGAAATTCCATTATGGATACGCTTGTAAGACCCGTGTCCACCAAAAGCTGGAAGAGAACGGAGCAGATACATAAGATAACCCCCGCTATGGTAAAGGACGCTCCTGTGCTTGAGGAGCTTATCCCCGAGCTTAAGAGGATATTCGGCGGCGCGGAGAATATTATCGCATACGGCGTTTCAACCGACTACAGCCACATCAAGCATATATACGAGGAGGGCGAGGAGCGCGAGGAATTCAAAAAGAAGATACGTTGCTGCGCTAATGAGTTTGTGAGATACACTCACGAAAACCGCCCCGACATATCTCACGCGTCACTCACCGACGCTATGAGCTGCTTTGAGATAGAGTGGGAGGGAATGGCTCATTCCTCGGTTGCCGATACGCTTGGCTGCCGCAAGGTATGGGAAGCGCTTTTCCCCAACTATTACTGTAACTGATACGGAGATAATATGGATAGCTTTTTTGGACTTGACAGCGCGAGCAAGCAGGAAGGACTTGCGCTCGTAGCGACTATTTACAATCCCGCCGAGCTTGCGGTCATCGGAAGCGTTCTCAATTCCGCGAACATACCCTTTCTCGCGAAGGACAGGGGAGCTGGCGGAATGATGAAGGTCGTGATGGGATATTCACTGTACGGAACGGATATTTTCGTGCGAGAGGAGGATGCCGAGATGGCATTGGAGCTTCTTGCTCCCGTGGAGGATGCCGAGGGCGAACAAAACGATGATTAAGGAGATACTTCTTTGTAAATACGGCGAGATAGTGCTCAAGGGCGCTAACCGCAAGTATTTTGAGGATATGCTCTGCCGTGAGATGAAGAAGCGCGCGAGAGCTTACGGAGATTTTGACATATACAGAGCGCAGAGCACTATTTATATAGAGCCCAAGGACGATATGGCAGATGTCGACGGTATGTTTGTCGCCGCGGGCAAGGTGTTCGGTATCGTCGCTATTTCCCGCGCGGCTGTGTGCGAGAAGTCGATGGACGATATCGCGCGTATAACAAGGGAATACATTCCGCAGTTTCTTGACGGAAAGAGGACCTTCAAGGTCGAGGCGAAGAGAAGCGATAAGAGCTTCGCTCTTGATTCTATGGAGATATCCCGCGAGATTGGCGGAGTTGTGCTTGGGGCTTGTCCTCGTATCAAGGTGGACGTTCGTAACCCCGACGTTGTCGTTAAGGTCGAGATAAGAGAGTTCGGCGCGTACGTTTCGGCGGGTCAGTTCAAGGGAGCGGGCGGTATGCCTATC
>JAZSNX010000181.1:0-6745 GCA_045536665.1 Eubacteriales bacterium | reverse complement strand
TGTATTTAATTTATGATTTCGTAGGGGCGATTCACGAATCGTCCACCGTGGGAGATCCTTCGGCTACGCTTACGCTCCGCTCAGGATGACACGTTGAGGTGCGAACATTGCCCCTACCAACATACCAATATTGGGAGCGGTAGGGGAGCGCCTTGGTCCTCCCGCGTGATGTTCGCACAACATACATTTTATCACACAATGTTCGCTATCACCATTGTAGGGGTCATTCACTATTCGATAAATACTAATTTGAAATACAGATTTGGAGGATATATGTGTACTGCAATAAGTGAGGTAGGCAAGCACCATTTGTTCGGGCGGACGCTTGACCTTGAGCGTTCGTATGGCGAGGCGGTGGTCATTACACCGCGCGGCTTTGAGATCACAAGCAAATATCAAACGCATATTACGTCATCCTGCGCCATTATCGGAATGGCGCACGTCAGCGACGGCATTCCGCTCTACTACGACGCTCTCAATGAGCACGGTCTTTGCGGCGCTGCGCTCAATTTTCCTAAGAGCGCCGTTTATCACCCCGCGCGAGCCGACAAGATAAACGTCGCATCGTTTGAGCTTCTCGCGTTCGTGCTGAGAGCCTGTAAAACCGTTGACGAGGCGAAAGTTCTGCTGCGCCGAGTAAACGTAACACCCGACGCCTTTTCCGACTCTCTTCCCTCAACTCCCCTACACTGGCTCTTTGCCGACGCAAGCGGCGCTATCGTCGCAGAGCCGAGAGAGGACGGACTTGTCGTATGCGACGACCCATTCCGCGTACTAACCAACGAGCCCGATCTTTCCTATCATCAAAAAAACGTATCCTGCTATATGGGTATATCGGCACGTCAGCCTAAAAACTCGATCTGTCCGTCCGTTGATATCTCACCGTTTTCCCGTGGAATGGGCGCTGTCGGTCTCCCCGGAGACTACTCCTCAGCCTCTCGCTTTATCAGAGCGGTATTCGCCAAAAGTCATACTGTCGGAGAGGACGAGGTGAGCCGATTTTTTCACGTTATGGACACCGTTTCCGTACCTCTCGGCTGTATTATAACAGACGACGACAAGCCTGTTTGCAGTGTCTACACCTCCTGTGCGGACGCAGATACGCTCACCTATTATTTTACGACCTACTCCTGCCGTCGCATACGCGCCGTGTCCCTTTCGGACAGCGCAAGCAACGGCGACCTGCTTACCGTCTTTCCAATAGAGCGAAATGAGGATATTTCGTATCAAAATTAAGTAAGACCGCATATTCTTTAAGGATACGGCGGAGGTGCGCTATGAATTTACATAGATTGTTTAAGGAATGTATAAATATTCCCTACGAGGGTATAGACGGCTCTGCAAACTTTGCGCTGAGAAAGGAATGGCAGACGCTCTATATATTTTTTGAATGGAGTCGCGGAGCGACGGATTGGAGGAGCAATCTCGACTTCCCCGCTGTGGCGTATAAGCGAATGGGAAAGACCGTTTGGTTTGCTCACCGAGGGTTTGTTGACGCTTGGAAGCTGACAGAGCCGCATCTTGAGAGCGCGATCGCCGACACATCGCTAAAAAATATTGTCATAACCGGCTACTCACACGGAGCGGCGATAGCCGTACTATGTCACGAATACGTTTGGTATCACCGACCTGACCTCAGAGACAAAACGCGTGGCTACGGCTTCGGCTGTCCGAGGGTACTATGGGGAGCTCTGAGTGATGAGGTGAGAAAAAGATGGGAGCGCTTTACAGTCATACGGAATATCGACGATGTCGTCACACATCTACCGCCCGCGCTGCTTGGATATACGCACGTCGGCTCTCTTTTAAAAATAGGCGAGCAAAACAAATATTCGCCCACCGACGCCCATAGACCGGAGAATTATCTTTATGAGCTTGAGAACTACGAGACAAAAATCGGAGTGATAAATTAGGATCTGTTGGTGAGTTTAAATACACTTTACGATTTTTTCTCGTTTATCTTCTCACCGATAGATCCTAAATTATTTTAAATTTCATAAAGGAAACAGAGGGAAACCTCTTGAAAGAAGCTTCCCCCATCGTGTCCCACGCGTCTCACAGAAATCCGCGCATATTGGTAGCGAGCTCGTCCTCGATCTTGATAAGGCGCTTGGCGATATCCTTGGAGACCTCGTCCGCCGCGGCGTACTGATTGAGGTATCGTGAGAGCGACTTGACTCCCATATTACAGCCATCGGTCATAAGGTCGGCAACCGTTTTATCAGAGTCGTCCATAGCCAGCTTCATATTGGTCTTCATCCACGACATTCCCTTTGCCATCATACTCGGATCTTTACCCTCGTCTCGGTATTCCTTAAGCAGCTCGTCGATCTCCTCATCAAGCTTCGCGTGCTCAGAGCGGCAAGCTATAAGCAGATCCTTTAGCTCCTTAGAATTGACTGACGCAATGACGTCGTCTATTGACGCAATTCCCATCTTTACTCCCGCGTCACACTCGCGGAGCAATCTTATAGTATCCTTTTCTATCATTCTTTATCTCCTTTCAGGGTAATTACATATACATTATTCCCCGAAAATGGCGTTTTATAACAAAAGGACGCAAGACTGTTTCTTGCGTCCTTTACTTTAATTCATCATTTGTTTCCCATTCTTCGCAAAAGCTCGTCTCCGTTATCACGAAGCCATTTTCGGCGCTCGCGGTAGTCGGGAATAACTCTCTCAAGCTCACGGTAGAAGTCTGCCGAATGATTCATAAATTTGCGATGGCATAGCTCGTGAGCCACAACGCTGTCAAGCACCTCGGGCGGCGCGAGCATCAGAGCGGCATTGAAGCTGAGATCCCCTTTTGCGGTACAGCTCCCCCAGCGAGTTCTTTGACGTCTTACACTTATTTTTGAATATTCCACACCGAGAAGCGCCGCGTAGTGCTCTGCCCTCTCACTGAAAACTTTCCTTGCCGTTTTGATAAGCGCCTTGCACTCGTCCTCGCTAAGTATATTTACGCCTTCAAGCCGTTTTCTCTGTTCCTTACACAGCTCAAGGTGTTTATTTATCCAATCAGAGTGTGAGTTTATGAAGTCTCTTATCTGCCCGTCGCTCACACGTCTCGGCGCGCGCACGATAAGCTCACCGTTCTTTATCTGAAGAGCGAGAGTGCGCCTCTCACTCCTTATTACCGTATACTCCGTCATTTTGAAATATCTTCTATGAGCTTAACAATAGGTGCATCGTCCCATGGGAACTCGTGCTTGCCCTCAAACACGCCGAAATCCACCCAATCCGTGCCAACGTCAGCGCACAGCTCCTTCAGTCTCTCAAACGAATCTATACCGCCCTGTGGGTCAAACAGCTCGTCCTTATCCGCAATTCTTATGCAAAGCTTACGAGGATAAACGAGGCACGCCACCTCTGCGTCGTCAAATTTTTCAGCAGAGCAGGTCCACGTCCAGTCCGACCACGGATAAGCATCTCTGGTGTTAAAGAAAATCGCGCTTACAGCTGCCTTGATGCGAGTTTCAACAGCTGTGGTATAGAGAGTGTAAAATCCGCCGTAAGACAGTCCTATCATACCAAAGCTCTTTACGTAGCTCTGCGTCTCAAAGTAGTCGATTATTCTTTGTATTCCATAGATTTCAAGCGCAGTTATCGAGCTACCGACACGTTTGAGCCTTGCATCTATCGCGCGGCGGTCAAAGACAACGGAGTGCTGCTTTTTATCGTCCCACAAAAGAAGCTGTGGCGCGAATGCGTGCACGCCGTATTTTATTGTACGCTGGAGCATATCGTTAAGATTTGTGGTATTGCCGTACACACCCGACATAAGCTCAGGCGTTCCAAGTCCGCCGTGCTGCATTATAACAAGAGGGAGAGGCGTATCACTATCTCTCTTAAAGAAAAGCCCCGTCATCATAACGCCCTCAAGTATCTCTATATCCATACGGTAAAGCGTATAGCCGTCCTCTTCTGAAAGCTTCTCGCACTTTACGCTCGGTACACCCACACGCGCCTCGCCTACAAGCGGCCAACCAAGCATTCTGCAAAGCTCCTCACGGTACTTCTCCTGCGCGTCGAAAACGCCCTTTATATATTCGTTTCTTTTTGCTTTAGCGTCCTTTTGCCTTTTATCGATAAGCTTATTTATTCCGTCAAGATACGCCTGCTTGTGCGCATCCGCGGCATTCTTTTCCTCATGGTATCTCATAAGCACTCCTCCATTTGTCGTCGTTGGCGTCATTATAGCATACTTTTCAAAAAATGTAAAGAGTTTACCTTCACTTCTCTTTACATTTTTCGCGTTTTATGATAAAATATAATTTGTTGGAAAAGTGAGGTAAAAAAGTGAGTACAAAAAGCTTATCAAAGGATTTCACAAAAGGAAATATCGCACGGCAGTTGATACTTTTCGCTCTGCCGTTTATGGCGTCAAACGCCTTGCAAGTGCTTTACAGCACGATAGATATGATAATAGTCGGGCATTACGTCGGAACGTACGGTCTGTCCGCGGTATCACAAAGTAGCCAGATAGTCAACTTCGCAACGATGATATGTCTCGGCTTTTCAAACGCGGGACAGGTGCTCATCGCGCAGGCGCTCGGAGCTAAAAAGCTAAAGGAAATGAACGACATCGTCGGTACGCTGACGGAATTCGTGCTTTGCCTTTCCCTGCTTCTTACGGGCGGTATACTTATCGCGAGACACGGCATACTCGGTCTTATCAACGTTCCAACCGAGGCATACGATATGGCGATGGACTATCTCATAATATGCGCTATCGGACTGTTGTTCACGGCAGGCTACAATATGGTATCCGCCGTTCTTCGCGGTATGGGTGACGCAAAGAGCCCGTTTATATTCATCGGTATCGCGTCGGCGCTCAATCTTGCGCTTGACATACTCTTCACAGACTATCTTGGTTGGGGTGTCGCGGGCGCGGCTTGGGCAACCATTATCGGTCAGGCGGTGTCGTTTATCTTCTCAATTTTCTATCTTTACAAGAAAAGGCACTCCTTTGGATTTGAATTTGGGCGCGACAACTTCAAGCCAAGAAAAAGATATATCGGTATGATCGTGAGCCTTGGCACGCCAATGGCTATACAGTCTGGATTTATCAACATATCGATGCTGTTCGTCAACTCTCTTATCAATCAAGTTGGTGTTGTTGCGTCGGCAACCTTTGGCGTTGGCGTGAGGATCGACGACATCGTCAACAAGATATCTCAGGGCATACAGTACGCCGCTATGCCTATGATAAGTCAGAACATTGGCGCTGGAGACAAGGAGAGGGCAAAAAAGGTCGTCTACAACGCTTGGATAATCTCTACCGTTATGACTGTCGTATTTATGCTTCTCTACGTACTGCTCGGCAAGCAGCTGTTTATGCTGTTCTCAAGTGACCCTGCCGTTCACGAGATGTCCTCGACCTTTATCAAGGCTATACTTTGGATGTTCCTCGCATTCGCGGTCATGAGAGGAACGGGAGCGTTCATTCAAGGAATTGGAAACGCAAAGCTTGGTATGGTACTCGCCATTCTTGACGGAGTTGCTCTTCGAATAGGGCTCAGCTGGCTGTTTGGCATAGCTCTCGATATGGGCTTTTTCGGATTTGTGCTTGGATACGGTCTCGCGCCGTACGGCTATGCTATTCCCAGTCTTATATATTTCCTCTCGGGAATATGGAAGAAAAAGCGCTCACTTGCAGAAAGACTTTAAATGATGATCCCCCCGAGTGACTGACTCGCCACTCGGGGGGATTTTGCGTTATTTATCGAAATTTATTCTCTCTTCCTCGATAACCAAGGGTCTGTTCATTATTCTTGCGTTCATACCGATTATGTACTCACCGAGAAGTCCAACAAAGAACAGTATGAGTCCGCCAACGAAGAACGTTGCGAGAATAGGCGCGCCGATGCCTATAACAACAGGCTCAGACTCGACTATCCAAAGAATTATCTTTACGATAAGCGAGATGATCGCCGCAAGCGCGCTGCCGCCACACATAAACATACCAAGGAATGACGCAAAGCGCGCGCCTATCTTTGTATAGGACGTAAAGGAAAGCATTGCCGCGTCATAGAGGCTGAAGAAATTATTGCTGGTCTTTCCCGCTCTTCTCTGCGCCTGCTCATACTCAAGCTTTACTACCTTAGGTCCGAGCTCCGCAACGATACCGCGGATAAAGGGCGTGGGGTCACCAAGATTGCGAAGCACGTCGATAAAGCTCTTATCGTAAAGACCAAAGCCAGTAAAATGCTCTATCTGCTCTACCTTTGAAAGCTTCTTTATCGTCTTATAGTAGATACTGCGCAGGAAATACATTATCTTGTTTTCCTTGCTTGACGTCTTTATTCCGCAAACTATCTTTGCTCCCTTTTCCCATTCGTCTATAAACTTGGGTATCATCTCAACGGGATCTTGAAAATCGCAGCAAACGCTTATTGTACAGTCCCCCGAGGTCTGACAAAGTCCGTAATAGGGAGAGTTGAACTGACCGAAGTTCTTTGAGTTGAATATAGCGCGTATCTTATCATTTTTAGCGCATATCTCGCGGAGCTTCTCTCTTGTCGAATCAAGCGAGCAGTTGTCGATGAACAGTATCTCGTAGTCGTACTGTGAAAGCTTCTCAAGCTCAGCAACGAGCGCCTCGCTCATAGGAACAACGTTTTCCTCCTCATTATAACAAGGAACCATTATACTTATCTTTTTCATATCTATCATTTCCTTTCATTCTTATACCATTCAATTACCTTGTCGATACCGTCCTCAAATTCGGTAGACGGAGTATACC
>JAZSNX010000221.1:0-4947 GCA_045536665.1 Eubacteriales bacterium | reverse complement strand
CCCTCAAACTCCCCCAAAGAACTTTGAAAAATTCATATTGAGTACCCATATGTTTGGTAGGTAACTTGTTGTTTTCTTATAAGGAAAAAACACTAAGAAATTACCCGCCAATTAAATTGGTACTATAATATAAATTCTTTAAAGAGGTATGGGGAAAACTTCTTTCAAGAAGTTTTCCCAAAAAATCCGCATCCTCTTATTTTCTGTTTTCAAGGTAAGCGCACACGTCGCCGACTGTTTCAAAGCGGACGGGCTCGGTAAATCTGAAGCCGAACGCCGCTTCTATCTCCATAGCGAAGAGCATAATGGAGAGTGAGTCGAGGGCGAGGTCCTCGATAAGCTTTGTATCGGTAGTGACCTTATCCATATCGATGCTTCTGTTTACCTTTGCGAGTATCTCCTTGAGCTGTTCAAGCATATATTAGTCCTTTCTCTCCTCTTTGGGAGCAATAGTTTTGATATACGAGCGTCTGCGTTTATGCTGCTCGCTATCGAAATACTTCCACTGAGCCATTACCTGAGTATTTGTCTCAAGATTGAGATTTGTCTCAAAATACTCTATCTCGCCACTCTCGAGGTACTCGGTCATTTTCCAGAGCATCACGGCGTTTATTCCCGCCGACTGATACTCAGGCAATATCGCTACAAGTCCAAGGTCAACAGTCCTTGGCTTTTTTACCGCCTTTAAAACCTTGCGAATTGCAAGCGGTGTCAGACGTCCGCCGCTTTTCTGAAGAGCCTCTCCAATACCTGGGATACAAAGAGCAAATGAAACAACTCTTTCGTTCTCGTCGCAGATAACTATGAGATACTTCTTATTTATAACCAGCATAAATTGGTCTATAAGCTGCTTCTTCATACTTTCCGTGA
Source organism: Eubacteriales bacterium (assembly GCA_045536665.1). Lineage (GTDB taxonomy): Bacteria > Bacillota > Clostridia > Oscillospirales > CAG-272 > HGM12713. Next base: position 4,077 of record JAZSNX010000221.1, on the reverse strand, counting down.
ACGGTACAGTTCCGTAGAGATGGCGATAGCACAGGTCGATGCACTCAAAAACGCCGTCTTTATACTTGTCTATGTACTGCTTTTTGGACATAGCAGACGCGTCTACAATATGAAGCTTTGAGAGCTCCATCGCGCGCTCGGCAACCCTCGCGAGCATCTCGTTCTTCATCTTGGGAGCTCGAAGTCTAAATTCAAGCCAGTCGATCTCCTTGACGTAGCCCTGTCCCTCAATAAGACGGGCGTAATAATCATAGTTATACTGCTCCTCAAAGGTAGAAAGCTTGTCAAAGCCATCGATAAGCAAGCCCTCTCGCTCAAGGTCGCTATATCCGAGCGGACCGCAGACCGTGTCCATTCCCTCACGTCTTCCCCACTCCTCAAGAGCTGAGAAGAGCGCTGAGGCGACCTCGTTATCGTCTACCGTGTCAAATCTCGTAAAGCGAAGTCTTTTTTCGCTGTGAAGCTCGTTGGACTGTTTTTGTATGATACCCTGTATGCGTCCTACCGTCTTGCCGTCTCTTTTAGCAAGGAAAAAGGCTGACTCACAGGTATCCGCATAGGCGTTCTTGTCGGTAAATATCGCCATTTCGTCGCCGTAGAGCGGCGGCACGAAATGAGGACAATCCTTATAAAGCCTCAGAGGAAGCTCGACAAACTCACGTCTCTCGGCGCGTGTCTTTACCTCAATGATATTCACATTTCCCATACTTACGCTTCCTCATCAAGCGGCTCGTCCTCACGGCGAAGGAAGGCAAGCCCGTAGCCAGCAAGCCAAGGACCGTTATGAGCGCCGCTGACAGGCGACATAATAACGTCCTCGTGATTGGTCGCTATGCCGTAATCCTTCTCTATCTCCACAAGCTCGGTAAGCAATGATCTTCCCGTATATACGTGCCAGAGCAGATAATCCTCGGGGGCTCTCTCACCGATAATTCCCTTGAGTATCTCGCAGGTCTGCTTGAGCGCCTTTTTCTGCGTTCTTACACTTTGCAGAGAGACTATCTCTCCCTCCTTATTGAAATGTATTACGGGGCAGATGCTGAGCATCTTACCCATAAGAGCCTTACCGCCCTTAAGTCTGCCGTTGTAGATGAGGTAGTCGAGTCTGCCGTCAACTCCAAGGAACTCCTGATACTTCATCATCCAGCGTATTTCCTTGATGATCGTATCGCCGTCTACCCCCTTCTCGGCAAGCTCCGCCGCCTTGATGGCGAGCAGGCCCTCTCCAAAGCAGGTTATCTTACAGTCGATGACCGTTATCTTTATCTTTTCCGCGTACTCCTCGGCAATAAGACGAAGAAGATTATACGTGCCGCCAAGAGCCGAGCTGAGAGCGATAACTATGACCTCGTCATATCCCTCATCTACCGCCTTGTCATAGTGCGCCATTATTGCCTCGCGTGTGGGCATCGCCGTAAAGGGCAGATTGTTTTTCGGGTCATCAAGCGTTTCAAGCTCGCTGTAGAATTCGACGGGGTCAAGGTCATATCCCTCAAGATACTCCTTACCCTTAAAATTTACGTGAATACGGATTATGTCGATGTCGTATTTTCTGTAACGCTCGGGAGCGTATTCGATGCAACCCGTTGACGTACACATTACTTTGATCCTGCTTGCCATATTATCTTACATCCTTTCCATTGAACAGATCGTTATTTTTTAGCATATTCATCAGCATTGACACTGTGTTGGTTATGGTGTCGGCGTTTGCCGAGCCACGCACCTTGACCACAGGCTTGTCGATACCAAGCACGATAGCTCCTCCAAGCGAATTGAAGTCGTATATCTTCATAAGGTATCCGACTAGCTGCATAATTTCCTGACTTCCCGTCTTTTTTGCGTACTTTACGATATCGGTGATAAGGCGTCTTGCGATGCCCTCGGAGTTCTTGAACACCTGATTGCCCGCAAAGCCCTCGGCAACCAGCACGTCGCAGTCTCCCGAAAGCGCTCTGTTGCCCTCTATGTTACCGATAAAGTTAAGCTCCTTTTCCTCCTTCAAGAGGGCGTGCGTCGCCTTTACGAGCTTGTTGCCCTTTGTAGGCTCAGAGCCGTTTGAGAGCAGTCCTATTCTCGGGTCTTCGATGCTATAATACTTTTTCATAAGCTCCGCGCCCATATGAGCGAAGTCCACGAGCTGTTCCGCTGTGCAGTCGATATTAGCGCCCGTATCGACAAGGCAGGTAAATCCGCCCTTTTCAGCAGGAAGGACCGACGCAAGCGCGGGGCGACGAAGCTGCTTTGCGGGAACGTATCTGAGCGAGCCCGCAAGAAGCGCTCCTGTGCTACCCGCGTTTATCAGTCCCGATACGTCCTCTCTCTCTCCAAGCGCCATAAGAGCCCTGACGAGAGACGAGTCGGTTTTTTTGTATATCGCTTCCATAGGATTGTCATAGTTGTCAATGACCTCGGTGGTACTCACCACCTCTACGCGCGCTCTGTCGCTCTCTCCAAGCGCTCTCTCGATAGCCGCGCCGTCGCCGAAAAGTATGACCTCAAGGTCGTCGTGCTCTTCAAGCGCCGCGAGCGCTCCCTTTACCAACAGCTCAGCGCCGTTGTCGCTTCCCATAACGTCTATCGCTATTTTATAAGTATTCATACTCATTTTCCCCTATTCTATCGCTACAAGATAATCGTAGACCTTTTGTCCGCCTATGCGCACCTCGACCTCACAGTCGGGGTATCTGTCCACAAGTGCCTCGGTCATATCCACACGATCTTCGTCGCTTACCGGCTCACCCACGAAAAGTGTGATAAGCTCCTTGTCGTCAAGGTCCTCCGTCTCGTCTATCATTGCGCACATAGCCTCTATGGGAGATGCGCTAGACGCGACAAGCTCTCCGTCGAGTATTCCTATATACTCGCCCTCCTTGACGTCAACTCCGCCGATAACGCTGTCTCTTATTGCCACGGTAAGCTCACCCGAAACAACAGCGTCCTTGGCTGAGATAAGGTCGTTTATCTGGTCGTCAAGCTCCTCTACCGAGCTATTGAACACCGACAGTGCGGCATACCCCTCGGGTACGGTCTTTGTGGGTATCACGGTCACGTTCCCCTTGCCCCACAGCTCAGATGCCTGATGAGCAGTCAGCAGAATGTTTCCGTTGTTCGGGAATACGAGCAGATCGTCTGCGTCAAGGCTCTCAAATGCTCGAAGGAACTGCTCCGCGGACGGGTTTCCCGTCTGTCCGCCGTCAATAACAACGTCTGCTCCGAGAGCTTCGAGCAAAGCCTTCATTCCATCTCCCGTAGCTACCGTGACGACTCCGTATCTCTTGTGTTGTGTCTTACGACTCACCTTGCTCTCACTCACACGCTCGGAGTGCTGCAAGGACATATTCTCGATCTTTACGTTAAGAAATTCTCCGTATTTCTGACAAAGCGTGAGCACGTCGGCGGGTGTCATAGTATGGGCGTGCACCTTGAGCACGTCCTTGTCCTTCAAAGAAACGATAGAATCACAGTCAAGCGCCTCGAGTTCTTTTGCAAAGCTCTGCGCGTCAAATGCCGCAATGTCAGTCTTTGCATGCTGAAGCCTTACAAGGCATTCAGTACAGTATCCGAATTCAAGAGGTGTATCTGCACCAAAGAGGTCGTAGTTTACCTCGCCCACGGGCTGAGAGCCCTGCGAGAGAGGAAGAGCATCGAGCTCCTCACCCGAAAGTGACGCATACATTCCCTTTGCTATGCATAGATATCCCGCGCCTCCGCTGTCTACAACGTCAGCCTCGGTAAGCACGGGCAAAATCTCCTTTGTCCGCTCGAGCGAACGCTCCGCCTGCTCGATAGTAAGCCTTAGAAAATCCTCAAGTGTACCGTCATCACAGAGATTGTCACGTGCGTATTCCGCGCTCTCTCTAAACACTGTAAGTATAGTTCCCTCAACAGGATTGGTCACGGCAGAATATGAACGCTTGACTCCATTGATATAAGCGTTGGAAAGCTCACATACCGTTGCCGTGCTCTTGTCCGAGAGTGAGTCGCATATACCCGCGAAAAACTGAGAAAGTATGACGCCCAAATTACCTCTTACAAGTCGGAGGCCAAGCGGTCTTAGGAAGACAAACCAAATGATCA
>JAZSNX010000002.1:0-3847 GCA_045536665.1 Eubacteriales bacterium | reverse complement strand
AACGAAGCCGTCACGCCGAACGTAGCTTGTGAAGATCTCATCAACTATCTGTCCTATGTTTTCAAAATAGTCTCTCCCCTCAAAAAAGGATTGATCAAACGCTATGTTGTTGGTGATGTCGAAGTCGTAGCCGCGTGAACGGTAAAACTCGGTATAGATACGGTTGAGCGCGAAGGATATCTGCGCGTAGATATTGGCGCGAAGAGCGCTCTCTGGCCATGTCGGAAATATCTCGCTTGACGCGACGTTCTTTATATAGTCGGCAAAGTTAAGCGTGACGTTTTGCGCCTCCGCGTCGGGCGCTCCGAGATGCACGGTTATGCTCGCGGGAATTATCGGTAATCTTGCCTCATCTGTCATATAGCTCTCCCTTCACGGCCTGTTCTCCTGTTTCACTCACGTTTTGTGCGGTGTACTGCGTTGAGCCCGAAAGGCGCGGTACTAACACGGCGGGCTGAACGGAATTAATGCCCGAAAAAATGGGGACGTTGTTAAAGAATGCGGGAATATAGCCGTCGGCGTAGACGTCGATATTATATACGGCATACGACGCCTGAGTGTTCTGCGGAGATGTAGACGCGGACCTTGGCGGAGTAGCCAAGGAGACGGTGGGAGTCAGACCGTCGGAGTTTGTCGAAAGCGAATAGATGATATCGGACGCGTCTATGTCAGCGCCTCGCACGTTTACCGACGCTCCCTCAAGCGGAATAGCGCCGCCTGCAGTTGAGACCCTGACGGTAAGATAGCCGATGCCGTCGACATTGGGTGTTTGAATATTCGGTGTCATCTCGTGTGTCCTTTCCAAAACGTTTTTGCTATATAAATATATGCCGTATTTTGAATTTTGTGACTGTCCACTCTAAAAAGGACGAGTGTAGCGTGTTATCATTTAAGGATAACACGCTACGGTTATGCTCGGATATCATAACGTATGCCTTTGAAAGCTTATAAAGGCGAGTAAAACGAGCCTTATAGCTCTGAGTGTGTGTTTTGCGCTTCAAATTAGGATTTATCGCTCTGAGCATGTATTTGTTTTTGCTTTTTATTGACTAACCGCGGTGAAAATGATATAATGTTAAGGAAAGATGTTAAAAATAAAGGAGGGTGCTATGAGATATGATCAGAATACGTGTACGATAGATATGTCCGTGCGCTCTCTTTGCGCGCTTGTCGCCAAGAGCGGAGACCTTTCGGGCGCGTATCTTATTGACAATGAGGCGCTTTTGCGCGGCACGAGAGCGCATCAAAAGCTTCAACGTGAGGCGGGCGGCTTTTATAATGCCGAGGTCTCGCTGACAAACACCACGCTTTGCGACGGCATGTATTTTACTGTCAGCGGTAGGGCGGACGGTGTTATAAGAACACCTGAGGGTGTCGTAGTCGACGAGATAAAGTGCGTGCGCTCATATGAGTTTTATCTTCCGCCTAAGGAAGCGCATACGGCACAGCTGAGGTGCTACGCGTATTTTCTTGCCGTGCGTGACGGGCTTGATACCATAAAGGGTAGGATATCCTATTATAACGTAGACAATAAAAAAATAAAGTACTTTCACTATTCCTACACAAGGGAGCAGTTAAAGGACTATTACACGTCGTTACTCCGACTTGCAAGTCCGTTCGCGCGGATAGTTGTGGAGCGTGAGCTTGACGTTCTGCCTGTCGCCGCAAGGGCGGTATTTCCTTATACCGAGCTGAGAGAGGGGCAGGAGATGATGATAAGAGAGTGCTATGGCGCTATAAAGAGAGGACAGAGGCTTTTCGTTGAAGCGCCCACAGGCACGGGCAAGACCATATCCTCGCTATTTCCCGCGGTAAGAGCGCTCGGCGAGAAAAGGATAGATAAGATATTCTATCTCACGGCTAAGGCGAGCACAAGACGCGAGGCATATGCGGGCGCATCCAAGCTTTTCGCGGCAGGCGTGAAGCTGAGAGCTATCGTGCTCAATTCCAAGGAGAGCGCGTGTATATGCGAGGGACGGCAGTCGTGCGTACACGGTATGTGCGACCCCGATAGCTGTCCTTACGCAAAAGGCTATTATGACAGGGTAAACGAAGCTCTTATCGAGCTTTTAACGACCTCAAACGGATATCCGGTCGGAGTGATACGGCAGGTGGCACAAAAGCACCGCGTTTGTCCGTATGAGCTCTCCCTTGACCTGTCGGAGTACTGCGATGTCATTATTTGCGACTACAACTACGCCTTTGACCCGTCTGTATATCTGCGCAGATATTTCGGAGAGGGCGGAAGACGTGAAAAATACGCGTTCCTCATAGATGAGGCACACAACCTCGCGGACAGAGCGAGGGATATGTATTCGGCGGTGCTCTGTCTCTCCGCGCTTTTGAGTGTAAGGGAGACGCTCGGCGAGAACGATTGCGAGCTTGACTGCGCGTTCGGTGAGCTGAACGGAGCATTCTCAAAGCTAAAGGAACTTTGCAAGGATAGCGTAACAAAGGACGCTGAGGGGGGTGAGCGAGGATTTTATCTTAGCCGAGAGCCGCTCTTAGACCTTTGCGAAAGGCTTGATATATTCAAAAAGAAGTGCGATACGTGGCTACGCCGTAACAGAGAGCACCCAGCCTATGAGGCTGTGTACTCTTTCTTTGCGAGTGTGCGCAGGTATTTGTGCGTAAACGACTTTTTTGATAAAGGATTTCTTTGCTACGTCGAGCTTGGCGGCGGAGACGTGATCGTCAAGACCTATTGCCTTGACCCGTCTGCCGTGATGAAGCCGCTTCTTGGGCGGGCGGAGTCATCGGTGCTGTTTTCGGCAACGCTTGCGCCTTCGGAGTATTTTCTCGATGTGCTCGGCTGTGCCGACGACGGCGTCAGCGTTACTCTTCCGTCACCGTTTGACAGCGATAATCTGTGCGTGACTGTCGCCGACTACTTGAGCACCCGATACGACGACAGAGCGCCGAATACGGCAAGATACGTTTCCGCGATAGCGGCGGCGGTATCCGCAAGGGCGGGGAACTATATAGTCTATTTCCCGTCTTACGATTGCCTTGAGAGAGTATATAAGCAGTTTTCGGCAAAGTACCCGTCAGTTGAGACGGTCGTGCAGAAGCGCAATATGAGGCTCAGTGAAAAAGAGGAATTTTTGTCGGGCTTCAAGGCGGATACGGGAAAGCTGCGCATAGGCTTTTGCGTTCTCGGAGGAGCGTTCTCGGAGGGCGTTGACCTACCCGGTACTCGACTTATCGGTACGGTCATATTCGGAACGGGTCTGCCGGGTCTTTCGAATGAGCGAAATATCATAAGAGACTATTTCGACGAGGATACAGGCACGGGCTACGACTATGCCTATACCTATCCCGGAATGAACAACGTGCTTCAGGCGGCGGGCAGGGTAATAAGAACGGAGAATGACAGGGGAGTGGTGGTGCTTGTTGATGACAGATACGCCACGCCTCAGTACAGAAGACTGTTTCCTGAGCATTGGAAAAACGTCCAATATGCAGGAAATGCCGCCTCACTTGCAGAAATCACAAGACGTTTTTGGAAAAACAAAGGGTAATTTGGCTTAAAATGTTAATATTTTGCAAAAAGCAAAAATAATTCTTGCTTTTTTATGGAAAGTGTGGTATAATATTCACCGTTATTGATCATAGATATCATTATCTGTTTCTTGGAGGAAAAAATGACCTATTTGCAATTGTCCCGTGAGCAGCTCCTCAGAGAGCAAGAGAGCCTTGCGGCACAGTATGAAAAGATAAAAGCGAGCGGACTTTCACTTGACCTTTCACGCGGAAAGCCCGGCAAGAGCCAGCTCGACCTTATGGATGATATGCTCACTTGTGTTAAGAGCGCCGACGACCTTGTTGCGGAGAATGGCTTTGACTG
>JAZSNX010000012.1:0-3473 GCA_045536665.1 Eubacteriales bacterium | reverse complement strand
GATATGGACGGTGTCATATATCACGGAAATAAGATATTAGATGGAGTCGCGGAGTTTGTAAATTGGATTATCGAGCACGATAAGAAGTTTGTCTTTCTTACCAATAGCCCCGAAAAGACACCGCACGAGCTTAGTATGAAGCTTGAGAGAATGGGACTGTCTGTTTCTCCCGATCACTTTTACACAAGCGCTATGGCAACGGCGGAGTTTTTGCATACTCAAGCACCGGGATGCACGGCGTACGTTATAGGTGAGGCGGCTCTTTCCAAGGCGCTTTACGATCAGAAGATATATATGAACGATATAAATCCCGATTACGTTGTCATCGGTGAGACCAGAACGTACTGCTTTGAAAAGATAGAGAAGGCTATTGCTCTTGTAAACAAGGGAGCGAAGCTTATCGGCGCAAATCCCGATACCATCGGCGTAACGGAGCAGGGCATTATGCCCGCAACAGGCTCGCTCGTAGCTCCTATTGAGATAGCGACGGGCAAGAAGGCGTATTTCGTTGGAAAGCCTAATCCGCTCATGCTCAGACACGGACTTAAGAAGCTTGGCTGTCACAGTGACGACATAGCGTTTATCGGCGACAGAATGGATACCGATATCATCGCGGGCATAGAGTCAAATGTCGATACAGTTCTCGTGCTCAGCGGAGTTACTTCGATCGAGGATATAGACAACTTCCCATACCGACCGAAATATGTTGTCGGCGGTGTTGGCGATCTCGTAAAGGATGATAAGTAATCGAGCGTCAACTATTGACAAAACGGCTTGGGTATGATATAATGATTTAAGTTGATTTGAATTATTACGGAAGGCGGTATATAGAGGTGGCAGAAGAAAAAAGAGAAAAGGTCGGCGGTAAGTATCTTGAATACAAGGGCAAGCCGCTTGTAAGAGAAGGCGATACGATCTGTTACGGAGATATGGAGGATAAGTGTATCCTTATTCTTGAGATAATGTCTCATAAGAAAACTCCCGAGGGAGATCTGCCCGACAAGATATGGATACAGGTCGTTGATCCCAAGGATCAGACCAAGATCCTCAGACAGGGAAACAAGGAAGGTCTTTACGAGGCTTTCAATCTCGGTCTTATCTGGCTTGAGCACGAGCTCAAAAAGGTCGGAGATTAACACTGAAAAAGGGTGCTGCGCACCCTTTTTTTGGTGTTTTAGCCAATAAAAACGCTCAAAAAGCAAAAAAAATAAAAAAATTTCAAATTTGCTCTTGAAATTTTGAATTATTATGATACAATATATGTGGTACATATAAAAACGGATTTAGATGTACCCTTTATCAAACAATAAAACGGAGGTATTTCACAATGGCTTACAAGATTTCCGATGAGTGCATCGCTTGTGGTGCATGCACAGACGCTTGCCCTGTAAACGCGATCGTTGAGGGTGATGGCAAGTATGAAATTAACGCTGACGAGTGCATCGAGTGCGGTGCTTGCGCAGAGGCATGTCCTGTTTCCGCTCCCGCAGCAGAGTAATTTCAAATTATCCAAGACTAACATAAAAGGATAAACAGACGGGCTGTTGCGATAAGCAACAGCCCATTGGCTTTAATTCGCGTATTTTAGAGGGGAGGCAGGCTTATGAGTGATCGTGCTTTGAGGGAAGACGAGCGGGTTGATAAGGTCAATGAACAAATAACGCTTATTCAGAAAAAGGACGGGCTGACGTTCGGCACAGACGCGTATCTTCTTGCGGCGTTCATAAGACCGCAGAAAAACGCCTTTGCCGTAGAGCTTGGCGCGGGGACGGGAATAATCTCGCTGTTACTCGCGGCGCGCGAAAGGCTTGCCCATATAGATGCGCTTGAGATACAGGACGATTTTTGCGATATTACGCGAAGAAACGTGGAGTACAATAAAATGTCCGACAGGATAAGCGTGCTTAACGCAGACGTTCGCGACGTAAGCGCAGTCACGCTTGGAAGAGAAGCTGACGTTGTTTTCTCCAATCCGCCTTATATGACGACGGATAGCGGAAAGAGAAACGTGTCTGACAGGAAATACATAGCCCGTCACGAGGTGTGCGGCGGCATCGATGACTTTTGCGCGGCGGCGTATCGGCTGCTTAAGCACGGCGGTAAATTTTACTGTGTCTGGCGTCCCGATAGACTAACGGGACTTATAGCGGCTATGAGAGCGAACCGACTTGAGCCTAAGACCCTTGTGCTGGTCCATTCCGACACGGAGAGCGAGCCGTCAATGGTACTCGTTTCGGCAACTAAAGGAGCTTCTGAGGGGCTTAAGGTGATGCCGCCGTTGTTTATGTACGAAACGGCTAAAGGAGAGAACGGTGAGCGCGTAGCGTCAGCTCGCGCGCAGAGTATATACGCAACGATGAGCTTTTACGGGGAATAAGTTATGGACGGAATGAAAAGGATACTCAGCTACGTAAGACGTGGAGTGGACGATTACGGAATGATAAAGGACGGAGATAAGATAGCCGTCGGTGTTTCCGCGGGTAAGGACAGCCTTGCGCTTCTTTGCGCTATGGCGGAGCTCAGGCGCTTTTATCCCAATAAGTTCGAGCTGTGCGCCATAACCGTCGATATGGGCTTTGACGGTGCTGATTTTAGCGGAATCAAGGCTTTTTGCGATTCTCTTAACGTGGAATATCATATAGTGCCGACACAGATATCAAAAATAATTTTTGACGTTCGTAAGGAGAAAAATCCTTGCTCGCTGTGCGCTAAGATGAGGAGAGGAGCGCTTTATAACTTCGCTAAGGAGCTTGGCTGTACGTCAGTGGCGCTCGGTCATCACTTCGACGACGTTGTCGAGACCTTTATGCTCAACCTCTTTTATGAGGGCAGGCTTGGGTGCTTCCAGCCTGTTACTTACCTGTCTAACACCGACATATATCTCATAAGACCTATGATATATATGCCCGAAAAGGACGTAAGATATTTTGCCTCAAAGAACGCTTTACCCGTGGTCAAATCCCCTTGTCCCGCGGACGGCAATACCGAAAGAGAGCAGATGAAGCAGCTTCTTCATTCGCTTGAAAAGGAAAATAAGGGCCTTAGATACCGTATTTTCGGGGCTATACAGCGAGGAGAGATAGATGGCTTTAAGCCGATGGGAAGAATGCAGGGGATAAAAGATTATACCGATGACTGAAATATTTGTCATTACCCCTTGTAAAATGAGGAAAAATTTGCTATAATATATACTATGGTATGATGACCGTAAGGGAGGCTTTAGGGGTATTATGCTGATAAAAAACGCAAAAGTTTATAATAGCGATACGCATTGCTTTGAAAAATGCGACATTTGTATAAATAATGGGATCATAACGGATATAGGCACACTTGACGCAAATGGCGATGAGGTGCTTGACGCGATGGGACAGTATATCGTTCCGGGACTTGTCGACGTACATACACACGGAAGGGCTGGATATGATTTTCTTGATGCCGACGCACAGCTTCACAAAATGGCTCAAGAGTATGCA
>JAZSNX010000137.1:0-7554 GCA_045536665.1 Eubacteriales bacterium | reverse complement strand
TTGCTTTTTCTTCATCACTTGCCCTCCTCTCCTATGTGCAGCACAGCCATATCGAGCATAAGACGAACGTGCTCGTCGGATATCGAATACACGACGCTCTTTCCGTTTCTCTTTACTCTGACAAGGTCCGCGCGGCGAAGTATAGCAAGCTGATGAGAGGTCGCCGACTGGCTCATTCCCACTCTTTCAGCTATATGCATAACGCACATACTGCCCCCTAAAAGCTCGATAAGTATATTCAACCTCGTTTTATCGGACATTACCTTAAAGAAATCGCTCATTCGCTCAAGCGAAACGTCACCTAAAACGCATTTACTTCCCTTTACCGCTGACATAGCGCTCCTCCAATTCATATGAAAATATGTTCATATGAATATGCTATCATATCTACTCTTTTTTGTCAACAGTTTATTATAGATTTCTCATTTGTTTACAAGGCGTTCAAATTTTCGGTATATAATGTTATATGTAAAGATTTTATTCTTGGGAGCTAATATGAAAAATACATCTAAAGGCGCTCGCGCTCCGCTCATTTTCGGAGCTTGTGTTTTAGCGCTTACAGTTATATTGACAGCCGTAAGGCTTGTCTTTACACTCAGAGGGATCGACAGCGTTACCGGATATTACACAACGTGGGTAGGTACTTTCGTATCCTTATATCTGCCGCTTATATGCGTAGCGGCTATGGCTGTGCTCTGCTTCGTGCCGAAGCTTTATACAGCACAGGCTGACACAAAAAACACGCTATCCGTAAAGCTTGCATCTGTCGTTGCGGCTGCCGGCTTTGCTATATACACATTTAAGTGCGTTGAGTCATATGTGCTCTATCACACACTCACTAAGTTAGAGATGATCGCGCTGATCGCGTCTCTGTTCGGAGTTGCGTTCTTTATTATGATCGCCTTCCTAAAAGATCTCGACAGTCCCGTATATCTTATTTGCGGTATTCTCGTTATCGTTTTTGGGATAGTCAATATAGCAAGCTCGTATTTTGATCTTCTCACACCAATGAACTCCCCGCTCAAGATACTTAACGAGCTCGGCTCTCTCGCGCTTATGCTTCTCATTTTGTCGGAGCTTCGCGCTGTGTTTGACACCAAAAGACGTCAGCTTCAGCTTTTCTCGGTAGGCACTGCCGTGCTTATTCTCGGCGTATCGTCCATACCGTCACTTGTTGGCTATTTTTGCGGACAGCTTCCCTACACCTACTCTATGAGCGCAAACGACACTGTGCTTGCCACGGCGTTCGTTTTTGCGGTCGCGAGACTTATCCAGCTTTGCTTTAAACACAAGGTCTATGTCCCCTTGGAAGACGACGTTCAAGAAGCTGTGGCATCCGACAACCAAGAATAATAACAAAAAAGGAGGCATTATGAGCGCCAACGACAGAATTCAATGGTTTCATAAAATGGTAGCTGAGCACGGCTACCCAAACGCATCCGATATAGCAGACAAATTTAATATTTCTCAAAGACAGGCTCAGCGTGATATTGAGTATATGCGCGTGTCCTTAAGCGCGCCGCTGACCTACTCGGCATCCAAAAAGGGATATTTTTATAAAAGAAGCTTTTATCTGCCCTCTATGATAAGCACGGAAAACCAGTCCGATTACAACGCCGTTATCGCGGGGCTTCGCCATTTCACAGAAAGCTCGGCGGAGGTGTCCGTCGTGCAGATGCAGCTTCCCTACACCGCCGTGCTTGAAATAACGGATAAGATCACCGTTATGAACCTGCGCAGCTTTATTGTCGGCGAGGAGCGCCATCATAGATATCGCTGTGAGTTCCCAAGCATTGAGCTCTTTCTCGGCGTCATTATGTCAACGGGCGCTCAGATAAGAGTGGTCTCTCCCGATTGGCTTCGTGAAAAGCTGGTCGACTTCGCAAAGCAGATACTTAAGAGTAATGAATAGTTTTTAATGGGCATTTTTTGAGGGGGCTTTCTTGAAAGAAAGCCCCCTCAAACTCCCCTAAAGAACTTTTAAGTAGATGATCAATATCTGCAATATTGTTAGTGGATAAGTATTTATGTTTTGCTTATGGTAGTATAAGTCAGTGTTTTCTATTGCTTAGTTCTCTTTTGCTTTGTTTTCTTTTGCTTACTTTTCTTTTTTAAAAGAAAAGTAAGTTTTGGTATTGCTTGCCGTTCTCTGCCGCGTTCAGGGCGGGAATGACGAGTGAGAAGTCCGCAACGAGTGAGTGCGGCTTTTTTTGTGGATCGTCCTGTGTCATAGGAACAAAATACACGTGCTTTTTGGTCAGCATATGACCGATATTCTTGAGGTTTGCCGACAGCGCGTCGTTGGTCGCAAGCGCTATGAGCAAGGGGCGGTCACTGCGCAGATGCGCCTTTGCTGCCATCGTCACGGCAGTATCAGTTATACCGTTCGCCATTTTAGCGAGCGTATTTCCCGTGCATGGGCATATGAGCATAGCGTCGAGCTTTACGCTTGGTCCAAGCGGCTCTGCGTCGACTATGGTATGCACGACCTTTCTTTTGCAAAGCGCCTCCACCTCATCTATAAGCGCTCTCGCGCTTCCAAAGCGTGTATCGGTAGAATATACGTTCTCGCTCATTATAGGCAATATCTCCCTGCCGCTATCCAATAGCGCTTTCATCTGCTCAAGCGCTCGTTTATGTGTACAAAATGAACCGCACATCGCAAAGCCTATCATCACACAACGCCCTCCTCTCTGAGTATTTCGCATACGCATTCAGCTATGAGCGTGCCCGCGCTTTCGGGAGCGTATTTCCCCGGCAGAGACGATGCCCACAAAACATTTGAGGACAGCTCTCTTGCCGCGCATATGTCTATTCCGCCGGGAGCTGAGGCGAGCTCAATAAAGAGCATTCTTTTATCCGCCTTTTTCAAAAAATCTCTGTCAAACAGCCAGCTTGGAACGGTGTTGAATATTATGTCGTATCCACGCTCAAAACCATCATACCATTTTTTATCCGTACCTGTATTCGTGATAACGACGGTATCGCATCCTAAAAGCTGAGCGTACGCAAGGCTATCGGCGTTTCTCGCCGCTACCGTTACCCGCGTTCCCATTCTACGCAGAAGCTCGCTGAGAATTCGAGATATCCTTCCCGACCCCGTTATAGCCACTTTTGCGTCCTTGAGGCATTTATCGAGGCTATTCATCGCGATACTCATCGCCGCCTCTGCCGTTACATAGGCGTTTTTTATTTGCAAACGCTCGGAAAGAAAATAATCATAGACACGAATTCCCTTTTCCTGCGCAAATACCGTCAGAGACTCGGGTATCCTGCCACCAAAAAGCATCGCATCACCATTCATCTTTGCAATTATACTGTCAAGTATTATTCTCTCAGCACTCTTACGCGCGGGACAGTTGAGAGTCCTTGAGTCGGTGCTCACGGGCAATGGCAATATGACAGCACATGCATCCGCAATAGCCTCGCTCACCCCGTCACATAAATATATTCCATTTGTCTCGTCGTTCTCCACGCACAGAGCGTGAGCATAAACGTCGAAGCCTGATTTGCTTATTTCCTTTGCAGCGGAATATTGGCGCATATCTCCGCCAAGCACCGCTATTTTAGGTTTATTATTCATATCGTTGATCCTTTCGTAGGATGTATTCGGCTACATTATCATAATATGTATTACGAAAGGATATTGACAAAGCGTTGTTTATTCGAGTCTGATATTAAGCTTTAGGACGTCGTAAATATTGACGTAAGAATTGTCGAGATCCACCTCTCCCTTTTGCTTCTCGAACGCTACAGCCGAGGAATATATGACACTCGTCATATTCCGTGTATCATAGGAATATTCAAGCGGTGCTTCGCCGCTGAATATAAGGATATCGGAAGCGGACAAAAAGGCATCTGGCTCGCGCTCCTCACTGACGTCAACGTACCCAAGCGTTAGCCTTCCGTTAGTTAACATAACACCGTTCTCTGACGTACAATAATACAAGCCATCAAGCAGCTTTATCGGTACGCCCTCGTCAATTATAACTTTCGTGCCGCACTCAGCGGCTATCTCGGCTAAGGCTATACAAAGCTCCATTTCATATTCGTCACGCGGACAAGGAATAACGATATTCCTGACGAGCTGGCGTCTTAGTATATATTTCATACTCGAAAGGTGCGCTCCCGTCAGTTTGTTAAAGGCTATTGTATTTATCTCGACAGCTCCGCTATCCGATATGTCCGACAGGACTTCCGCATAGCTTTCATACGAGCCGTTGGATAGATCAATGATAGCCGATTTCCTGCCGTCACTTACGCAGACAGTTTCGTTTCCTCTGTCATAATTGTAGGTAGCGTAGGTATCAAAGGTAGCTTGTCTTACGCAAGCGCAAACGCCAAATATCAATACAAAGACCGTCGGTACTACCGCAAGTACCAATTTGCGCTTAAGCCTTATAACAAGCATAACCGCAAGAGCTGCCGAAAACGCGGTGACGATAACTCGGGCATATAGTGGGCGCAAGGACACGGTCGACCATTCAAAGCTTGAGAACAAGCTCGTTATGAGGACTATCAGCTCTCCGAGCTTTCGGCACAAGAAGCACACCGCGCCGCCAAGCATAGGTATGCCGCCAAACGCTATTGCCGCTATGCAAGCGAATATAAAAACGGCTGAAATGCCTGAGAGCAGAATATTTGTCGGTAACGCGCTCAAGGAGAATTCTCCGAACACTATGCACATAATATACAAAAGAAACATATTCGCTACGACAGTTATGAGCGCTACGAGTATAATAGAGCGTAGCAAAGATAGCGATCGCCTGATGACGCGTCTTTTTGCCGACGGACGAGGCAATGCCTTGCTTGCTATCGGATATAGCGTGACAAGACCAAGCGTCGCGAGAAATGACATCCACATTCCGATATCATATACGGCGTACGGATACAGTAGTAATATTATGAATATTGACAAGAAAAGCACCGTAGGTGGATCTGATTCCTCGGAGAATAAAAATATCACGTATGATATCCACAGCATAATAACCGCCCTCATAGCCGACATTGAAAAGCCCGTTAGGCATAATAGAACGAGAGCAAGCAACGATACAGTCACACATCTGACGCCCTTCCTGATATAGAGCTTTCTGAACAGCAGCTCCACAACTCCGAGAATGATGCCGATATGCATACCGCTGACCGCCAACAGATGCGACACTCCCGAGCGGCGAAAGTCTCTGACAATGTTAGTAGGCATATCCGACGTATCTCCTATAAGAAATCCGCGCGCCAAGCCTCCGACTGTTTCACCTAACAGAGCCTGCGCTCTGCTCGCAAGCGCTTGCTTCAGGTCAGATAGGACGGCATAAGCACCGTTCCTTTGCAAAAGCTGCTTATATATGGGAGCTTCTCTGTCAAAATGGCTTACGAGTCCCTCTCCCTCTTTATCAATCACGCAGATAAGGAGCGTATCAGCCTCCCGAGCGATATTCCTTCCGCTTATCCCCAGAGCGTCTTCGTCGATCGTCAGCACCTCGGCATTGGCATAGACTATATCGCCTACCGACAGATCTCCCTCGCAATTTAACAGCAGCAAGGCGTTGACACGTGCTCTCTCGGAATCAACGCTCTCTATTCTCACGTTATACGCCGAGGAATATGACGAGGTATATTCCGTCTCGAGCACGCTCATAGCAAGCGCCCTCTCGCCGACATATCGCTCGGCTCGTCTTTGCGAAAGATCTATTCCTATGAGAGACGAGCAAACGCCGCCGAGCGTAAATATGAGAGCAAAGAGAGCGTACAAAAAGCGTCTTCGCGTTTTTTTCAATACAAACGCGCATACGGCTACGACGACAGCCGCAAATATAAGCACGCTTATGAGCGCGAGCTTTGCCTCATATCCGAGCTTGATCGCGAGCAAGCTCACGCCAATAAACAAAAAGCAAAAAAAGCATAGCGGTCTACGATAAAAAAGCTGCAACTGTCTCACCTCCCCTTTCGGCGTTTGTTTATTCTTCGGTAACACTTTATTAAAACATTTGTCTTGACAATTTGGAAAATATATTATATAATGGTATCGTGCGGATATGCGCATAACAAAATTAACATATTTATATTCAGGAGGACCATATGTACGAAAAGTTTGTTAACCTTCTTGTTGATGAGCTTCAGATCGACCGCAATGACATCACAATGGAGGCAGAGCTTTCAAACGACCTCGGTATCAATTCTATAGAGCTTGCGGATCTCGTTATGATCTGTGAGGATAGATTCGGTATTGAGATCAACGACGACGATATTCGTAAATTCACCACCGTTGGTGACGTTGTTAACTATCTTGAGACACTCTAACTAAAATATTAATAAAAAATATGCTGCTTTCAAAGGCAGCATATTTTTTATTACTCTAAGGTAAGACAGGTGCTGTACCCCTTATTTCTATGGGTAAAGATCAAGCGCCTGCCAAGCTGTCTCTCCAGTTTTTTTCTCAATAGGCATATATACACGTCGGAGATATTCCCCTCAACCGCGCCCAACAGCTCCATTATCTCTCCGCGAGACACCGCCTCGCCCTTGGCGCGGCAAAGTCTTTCAAGTATCGCCGCCTCGTTTTTTGACAGCTCTACGTTTATTCCTCCGATCAGAAAGCGTCTCTCTCCTGTCGCGTATATGCGTCCGTCAAACTCCTCTTTCTCCGAGACGCTTTGTCTGCTTGCCTGTTCGCCAAGCATTCGCAGGAGCTGCTCCCTTATGCTGTCTATGGGGGTCGGCCAAGGTAATGAGCGGCTTCCCTCGGCAACAGTATCCTCGGAAACGACAAGCACGGGACATGCGCATCTTACACCGCCCTTTACCGTATCCTTATCGAGAATAACGGCATCAAACTCCTCTGTCAGCTCTATCTCCGTTCGTATGCTGACATCATAGCTAAGATTTATAAGCTCAAGCTCAAAAAAGCGAGTGAGCGCTTTGTTTTTGGATATTATGCAAGCCCTTGCCTTTTGCATATTCTTTTCCCCTTCGTTATTCGCTATCTAAAAGAAGCTCCGCGAATATCTCTTTTATCTGTGTCGCGGTTGTAGCCGTCATAATACTCGCTCTCGCCTGAGCAGCGCCTCTTACTCCGCCAATGTACCACGCCATATGCTTCTTTGCCTCGGCAAGACCTGTACGCTCGCCCTTTTGCCGTATCATAGCGTCAAGCTGAGCCGACGCAAGCGCCAAGCGCTCTCTCGCTGTCGGAGGTATGAACGTTCTATGCTCCATCGCTGCCGCTATCTCGGAAAATATCCATGGATCGCCTTCCGCTCCTCTTCCTATCATAACACCGTCACAGCCTGTTTTATCTATCATATTTATAGCGTCCTGTGCTGTATATATATCTCCGTTACCTATGACGGGTATAGATACGGCTCTCTTTACACGCTCAATGACCGATAGGTCTATACCCTTTATATACATCTGCTCCTTTGTGCGCGCGTGAACGCAGACAAGAGACGCTCCCGCCGCTTCAAGCGCCTTAGCCATCTCAGGGGCGTTGACAGAGCTACTGTCCCAGCCTGCTCTTATCTTGACCGTCACGGGTACACTTACGGCGTCTGTCACAGC
>JAZSNX010000096.1:0-2456 GCA_045536665.1 Eubacteriales bacterium | reverse complement strand
TTCTCCATCATATTGCTTTCCTTTCTCGGTATAATGCCCCGAGCCGTCAAGCTCTATAACGAGCTTTGCCTCGGCACAGTAAAAATCTGCAATATACTTTCCGAGAACCTTTTGACGAGAAAATCGAACAGGGTAGGTACGCAGAAAATCATACCAAAGGTGTTTTTCTTCTTTTGTCATATTTTTTCGTAGCATTTTTGCTGTTGGAACTATGTCTTTATTATGCTTTCTCTGCATTACAATCCCTCCGTCACGCTTCGCGTGCCACCTCCCTTTACACAAGGGAGGCTTTTGGCAATCAGCATCCAATATTTATTCAAAATTGAAAATTATCTGTCATAAGCAATACAGTGAATATGGTGTATATTTCGTACTACCTTGATAATCTGTATAGGTTAACCCGCTATTTTCTGAAATTGCACTTAGAATTAATTTCTTTGTAAGCTCCGGAACATCATCTCTTGATAATGCTTCGTCAATATCTATCCATAAAACTTCACTGTTTTCATCGTTGTCAGAACTTGCTTCGCCCGAAATATATTCAGCTCGAAAAGCAATATACCAATCATGCATATTAAATCTAATGCCAATAATATTGAGCGGTTTAATTTTTATTTGAGTTTCTTCTATATATTCACGCACTAAAGCATCTTGAGGTGTTTCACCAATATTTACATATCCACCTGGAATAATCAGCATATCTTTTCCACTGCCATATGTATGACGTGCAAGCAATACCTTGTCGTCCCTAATAACCACTCCAGTGACACTTTGTCCCCAGTTTGTGTTTTCATTTCCCATAGCTAAAGCCTCCATCTAAGTTATATTCGGTTAACTTCACTTCGTCAAAGTCAAGTTTATCCAACACTTACATTATAGCATAAAAGCCCCCAAAAGTAAATAGGACGGCTTGGGTTTCCACCCAAATCGTCCTATTTTGTTAGTAAACTTTACATATCGACCTCTATTGATCTGATCATTCTTCTGTCGGTAGGTAAAACTGTCCTTTAGAGTGACGCTCTAATTCTTTGTCCTTTTATTTTTTATTCACTCATCGCTTGCTTTATCTCGCTTGTGGAATACCCGTAACGCATTAGCGCGGCAAAGGTCTTGCTGATAGACTGCTTGTCGTCAGCATCAAAGCTATATCTCGTTTTTATAAGCTTACGACAGCTCTCAACGTAATCGATACCGTTCTCCTCAAGAGAAGCAAGCGCCAAGGTGACCGCCCGTGCGGAATAGCCCTTTTCGTAAAGCCCCGAAACTATACGTCTCTTTCCCCAAAGCTTTGCCGCCATCTGCTTCGCGACACTCACCGCATCGTCACACTCTCTTATAAGCCCCCTCGATGAAAGATATTCCACAGCCTCGGCGGCAATCTCTTTGTTGAAACCTTTTGATATGAGCTTTATACGCAGTGCCTTCTCCGAGCACGCACCGTAGCCAAGCAAATACAAGGATTTTTTCACCGCGCTCCACACATTCGCCTCACGGCTTACGATATCATATTGCTCCGTATCAGATACGCCTATCTCAAGTCCAAGCGTCAGATAGCGAGACGAAGAGATAATAAAGCTCTCTTTTGATGAATGCTCCCCATTTGGACTTTTAACAAGAAAGGTTATCTCTGTTTCCTCGCCACCGCTACGGGCGCATATGGAAACTATGCGGATATCCATCAAAGCTCGTCGTCTCCGAGAGTACGGATATCGAACTCGTCATCATCGTCAAGCTCAAACTCGTCCTCGTTTGTAGGAAGCTTTTCTCTCATAGCCCTTACCTTCATATCAAGCTCGGCAAGAAGCGCGGGATTGCTCTCTATAAGCTTGCGGACGTTGTCCTTTCCCTGACCTATACGTTCTCCGTTATAGGAGAACCACGAGCCGCTCTTCTTGATAATATCAAGCGCGATACAGTAGTCTATTATCTCACCCGAACGGGAAATACCCTTACCGTAAAGTATATCGAACTCCGCAACCTTAAAGGGGGGAGCGACCTTGTTCTTTACTATCTTACAACGAACGTGGTTGCCTATTATCTCACTTCCGTTCTTAAGCTGGTCCTGCTTACGGACGTCGATACGCACGGATGCGTAGAACTTGAGCGCGCGTCCGCCGGGGGTAGTTTCGGGATTGCCGTACATAACGCCGACCTTCTCACGAAGCTGGTTGATGAATATGACCACCGCGTTGCTCTTGGAAATAACGGCGGAAAGCTTTCTCATAGCCTGCGACATAAGCCTTGCCTGAACTCCGACCATAGCCTGACCCATATCTCCCTCTATCTCCTGACGGGGAACGAGAGCCGCTACCGAGTCGACGACTACAACGTCGATAGCACCCGAGCGCACAAGAGCCTCGGTTATGTCAAGCGCGTCCTCTCCGCAATCCGGCTGAGAGACGAGCAGATTGTCGATATCAACGCCGAGAGCCTTGGCGTAAACGGGATCAAGAGCG
>JAZSNX010000045.1:0-2743 GCA_045536665.1 Eubacteriales bacterium | reverse complement strand
AGACGATCTACGCTCTTTCGTTAAGGAATCTCCCATAGAAGCCGAGGTCTTCGTTCACGGAGCGCTTTGCGTTTGCCATTCGGGGCAGTGCCTTTTTTCGTCGCTCGTCGGCGGCAGAAGCGGCAACAGGGGCGAGTGCGCTCAGCCGTGCAGACTGCCGTACAAGGGCGCGTCGGGTAAAGAGGAATACCCACTTTCCCTCAAGGACCTGAGCCTTGCTACGCATATCCCCGAGCTTATCGGTATGGGAGTTTGTTCCTTTAAGATAGAGGGCAGAATGAAGTCGCCCGAATACGTAAGAGACGTTACTCGCATATGGCGCGCTTTACTTGACGAGAGGCGCGCGGCAACGCCCGACGATATGCGCGAGCTTGAGACGATATTCTCAAGAGGAGGCTTTACCGACGGATATTTCACAGGTAAGATAGGCAGAAAAATGCTCGGAGTACGCTCTGAGGAGCAAAAGAGAGTGACGAGAGAGCTCTCACCTTTTGACGGTATAAAAAGAAAGATACCCATAGAGATGAAAGCGTCGGTCAGAGCGGACGCTCCCGCGGTCCTTACGCTTACAAGGCTTGATACCGACAAGAGCGTCACCGCCGTAGGCGACATTCCGCAGGCGGCAAGGACAGCTCCGATAGATAAGGAAACAGTAAGGCGCAGTCTTTTGAAGCTTGGCGACACGCCGTACGTGGCACAGAGCGTTGATATAGCGCTTGACGACGGACTTATGCTTCCCATTTCGGCGCTCAACGCGCTCAGGCGCAGGGCGATAGAGCAGCTTGCGAAAGAGATTGACGGACGAGCAGAGACAAAAAAGGCGCAGATGAGCAAGCCTAAAGCCAAAAGAGCTTGCTCGCGAGCGGCTATATTTTACGAGCCCGATAGCATACCGGAGAACGCATACGGGTATTTTGACGTCATCTATACTCCGCTTGAGAGGTATATGGGAAGCACGAACGGTGTCGCGCTTCCACCCGTTATATTTGACGGTGAGAAGAGCAAGATACGCCAGATGCTTACCGAAGCTAAGAGAAAGGGAGCGGAGCACGTGCTTGTAGGTAACGTAGGTCATCTTGACCTTGCGCGTGAGTCGGGCTTGCGCGTACACGGAGACCTGAGGCTGAACGTAGCTAACGCGTCGGGCGCGGCGTATATCGAAAGCCTTGATATTGAGGACGTTATAATGTCGCCCGAGCTCAGCCTTGCGCAGATGCGCGATATAGGCGGCAGAACCTACGCGCTCGTTTACGGCAGAGCGCCGCTTATGGTAACGGAGAAGTGTGTCGGTAAGGAAACGGGCGGCTGTGCCGCTTGTGAGAACGGGCGCGCCTCACTGACCGACAGAAAGGGAATAAAATTCCCCGTAAGGCGCACGTTTGAGCATAGAAGTCTTATATTCAATTCCGTTCCGTTTTATATGGCGGATAAGGCGGACGCGCTCGAAAGAAACGGACTTACGATGCAGTTCTTCGTATTCTCGGTAGAGAGCAAACGAGAGGCGGCGGATATCATCGAAGCATATAAGAAAAAAGCACCGCCAAAAATACCCACGGCAGTGAAGAGAATTAAATAAAATAAACGGGAGTTTGATACTCCCGTTTTGTTCTTTGGGGCTATAAATTGGGATTTATCGGTGAGTTTGTTTGTGTTGTAAAAAGGGTCGACGAGGACGTCGACCCACGTGATGTTCGCACCGCACAACCTCCAACGCGTCATCCTGAGCGGAGCGCAAGCGTAGCCGAAGGATCTCTCTCGGCAGGCGAACACAGTTCGCCCCTACGAGCAGAATATGGGACAACACCGTATGGTTAGGTGTGTTCGCCCGTTATATGGCACATCAAACCTACCGATAAATTCCAATTTGAAAGACGGTAAAAAGAATCGGGAGAGCGTTGCTCTCCCGATTCAAAGTATTATTACCACTCCACCTCAACGACGATAGGCTCGCTTGCGAGGTCGTCAACGGGTACGCCAAAGACGTGCAGGAAGCGTACTGCCTGACCGTTTGAATGGAACTCGGGAAGCAGCTCGTTCTTGAAGGACAGCTCCTCACCCGTATTCATAAGGCGTATCTTCTTGGGAATAGAGGGGAAGAGTCTGAACGAAAATGCGGACGAGCGAAGTCCCTCGTAAAAATGGATATAGGTCTTTCCGTTCTTTTTGGTCGCGATATAGGGATTGTTCTTTCTTATGTCATAGTTAAAGGTATCGGACTCGGCACATTCAAGACAGCCGTCCATTCTCTTGTACCAATCAGCGACCTTCAAAAGGTGCTTTTTGTATTCGTCGGTGATAACGCCGCGCGCGTCGGGTCCGACGTTGAGAAGATAGCTTCCGCCCATTGCCATTATGCGGTCGATAGAGGAGCAGAGGTAACGCTTGGAGTAGAAGTCCTCTCTCTCTCGGTATCCCCAGCTCTGCTCTCCGACGGAGTTGCAAGCCTCGGTCATACGCGTGAACGCCAAGCCGTCTTCATCCTTATACTCGCGCTCGGGCGTGGAAAAATCTCCCTTGTCCCAGCCGCGGTCGTTTATATAGATGTCGGGCTGGAGAGAGCGGATAAGCTCATTCATAGTGGGGTCGTATACCTTGGTGGGGATGTCCCAGAAGAACGTATATATGGGCCCATAGCCCGTGAGCAGCTCGGTCACCTGATTTTTCACATATTCGCGATAGCCCTCGGTATCCACGGTCTGCATATCCGCCGCCCGCCACTGATGACTGGAATTCGGATTGTACC
>JAZSNX010000146.1:0-7246 GCA_045536665.1 Eubacteriales bacterium | reverse complement strand
GGACACAAGGGGCTTTACGGCCCGCAGGGCAGCGGAGCGGTTATTCTTGGCGAGGGAGTCGCGCTCAACACACTTATTGAGGGTGGAAACGGAGTTGACTCTATGAGCCCCGAAATGTCGCTCGGGTCGCCTGAGAGGTATGAGGCAGGCACGCTATCGACACCGAGCATCGCCGGACTTTGCGAGGGTATACGGCACATCAGAGCGGTAGGAATAGACGAGATAGCGTACGGCGAGCGGCAGATGAGCCGCCGTATGCGAGAGATGCTTGGCAATATGAGGGGCGTTGAGCTTTACGCTCCCGACTATGCGGGCGGTATCGTGCTGTTCAACGTGGTGGGCGTAGCGTCCGAGGTGACGGCAGCCGAGCTTGATAGGAGAGGAGTATGCGTGCGCGGCGGCTACCATTGCGCTCCGCTCGCCCATAAAACGCTCGGCACACCGCAGGGTGGCGCTGTGCGCCTGAGCCTCGGTATGTATAATACCCCGACTGACGCAGACGCGCTTTATAAAGCAATGTTGGAGTTTGTTTAAGGGGAGTATTTTTGTGGGAAAAGCTTCTTTCAAGAAGCTTTTCCCACAACCCTTTGAAGAACTATAAAAAGGATTTCATATTAGGGGTCTGCAGATGTGTTAGACCCTTATTTTTTGTTTATATAAAGACCTCTACGTCGGCTTCGTCGCAACAAAAGCTGGCTTTATTTGACTTGATTATGTATATTATACTATTCGCGACATCGTATTTTGGTATAATTTTACCTTTTTTCTATTGACTTACAGCTCAAAAAGGAGTATAATGAAGCTTGGTAGTGCTATTTTTATAGATACCGAAAGGAGTTTGTAATGTTTTCATTAGTATTTTCCATGGCATTCGCGATATTTGCGGTTATCGCTCTGCTTATAGGCTTTCTTATAGGTAAGAAGTATAAGTGGCAGTATATGACGGTAAAGCTCGTCATCACCGCCCTTTCCGCGATAATTGCTACCTTTGTTTCCGTCTTGCTCGCGTCTGTTGCGGCAAGCATCGGAGTATCCATCGCAGGTCCTATGTATGAGCCGCTCTCTCTTATTTCGAGTGACGTGCTTAAGGCGATCACTTCCATCGCTCTCGCGCCTATATTCTTCTATCCCGTATTCGCGGTAGTAAGAGGCTTGCTCAACATCGCTAAGAAGCCCCTCGCTAAGCTCTTGGTTCGCCTTACAGAAAAGAATGCAGAGACCAAAGCTGAGACAGAGGCTGTTGCTGAGGCAGAGGCTGAGATTACAGCCGAGGAGAAGCCGAGCAAAAAGCAGGAGAAGAAGCAGCGCAAGCTTGATAAGAAGAAGGCAATACTGAGCGGTAAGTTCTCGCCCATAGGCGCAGCGCTTGGCGCAGCTTGCGGACTTATGACCTTCTTTATCATCTGCATTCCCATAGTATGCGGAGTATCCACTATAGCCGCTCCCGTAGCAAGCGCGACAGCTTCTATGGACGGAAACCTTCAGATAGTTCACAACATAGCGTCCGCGGCGTCGAGCAACGCGGCAACCGTTACTATGAAGATAGTCGGAGGCGACGCCGTATACAACAGACTTACCTCTTATAAGGTAAACGGCAACAAGATAGTTCTCGGAAACGAGCTCGATTTTGTTTCGTCCTGCGCTACGGCAGTGGTTGACGCTTCCAAGACAGGAGAGGCGTACGACGGCGCGGCAACAGCGCAGAGCCTCAGAGTGGCGGGAGAGGACTTCAAGAATACAGCTCTTCTTCCCACCGTTATTCCCGAGTTCCTCAGCGCCGCAAACGAGAAGTGGGCGAACGGAGAGAAGTTTATGGGAGTGGCGAAGCCCTCTATAGACAAGAACATCGATCCTCTTGTAGACACGCTCATAGACGTGCTTGCGGCAGAGACCTTTGATACCGTCAAGGAGGATATCCCCACTATAATCAACGTGGCGGCAGACGTATCCGAGAAGTATCATCTCTCAACGCTCAAGAATTCTCCTCTTACCGTTCTCGGTGACGAGGAGGTGTCCGCTAAGGTGTTCAAGGGCTTCCTTGATAACGACCGCCTTTACGTTATGATCCCCGCTATATCCGAGTGCGGAATACACATTATTAGTGATAAAATAGCTATGCACACGGATACAGACGTGATCTACGCTAAGATGAACGCCGAGATGGCATCTGAAATATCCGCGTTTATAGCTGAAAATCAGTTAACCGTTGCCGCTTCGGGCGAGCCTTCGAATGATGCGCCTGTAAACGACGACGCTGAGCAGCTTAAAAAAAAGCTTGCTGCAAAGCTTAAGAAGGTATTCAACAACAACGGTATCAATATAACCGAGGAATCGGTGCTCGCGCTCAGCAAAAACGCCATACTGACCTTTGAGAACGCTGACGTCAGCGCGGATTCCGTACAGTCGTGGCTGTCGGGCAATACGATCACCGTAGTCGACCTTGAAGGAAAAGAGGAAAACGTTGTGCTCGACAGCGCGCAGAGCTTTTCAAAGCACACGCAGATAGTCGACGTCGACGATATACAGATCCACAAGGAAAGAGTGACCGACACTCAAAAGGAAGCTGCTCTTCTCGCTCACAGCTTCAAGCAGATAGCTTTAATGGTGGACGATCTCTCGGGTGACAACGTTGATATTGATCAGATGATCACGAAGCTTGGTCCTGTGCTTGACGATTTCAGCGCGTCATATACCGTAGGACCTGACAACACGTCTCTTCTTCTTTTGGGTATACTTCAGGCTGACAAGGTAAATGAAAAGCTTAAGATACCTATGACAGAGGCATACGACATCGGCTCTCATATAAACACCTCGGCAAAGAGCGATTCAAGCTATATTGAGCTTATGTCGGGTCTGTCGAAGACCGTGAGTGTTATAGAAGCCGCAAAGGGCGATGATAAAGAAAAGACCGAGGCTGAGGTAAAGGTGCTGCTTGAGGACCTTACGCCTGCGTCCGCAACTACTATCCAAAAGATATCCACACCATCGCTTATGGAAAGCTACGGTGTTTCCGAGAATAGTTCTGAGCCTACGGCGAATCTTGTTTCCAATGTCTTTGGAAATCTCTCCGACGCTAAGCAGGACGGAGAGCTCACAGACGAGCAATACGAGGCTGAGTCCAAGGCGGTTTCAGATATGATGAGTATCGCGATGAACGCTTCCTCGTCAAGTGAGAAGACTATCTTCGGTGAGGGCAGCGCTACGGGAATAACCGCCGCTGAGTTCGTAGACCGTGTGACCGATTCTACCATTGTCGGCAGCACTCTCGTAGAGACGGTATACGGCGACGGAGACACTCCCAACTATAATCCTCTTAACACAGGAAAGCAGCTCTCGGAGACTGAGCAGACGGAAATGCTTGAGGCTATAAACAACAAGCTTGAGTCAACACCCGACGAGAACAAGGACGATCTTGTAAAGAACCTCATCTCAGCGGCTGCTATCGTAAATCTTCCTGTTGAATTGACGAGCACAGGATTTGTGATAATTGCTCAACAGTAATAAAGTAATAATAAAAAGGCTTTCGCTACGGCGAAGGCCTTTTTTGCGTTATCCTTGCTTTTTAAACAGCGTTCCTCATAAGCCTGCCTGTGTCTGTTAAGCGTATCGCATATCAAGGAAAACGCCATATCGCAAAGCGAGTCAAGCGAGAAAATTGCTTTTTGTAGTTTTGATATAATACAAGGGTTTTTGGCTTTTTTCTGACATTTTGGTCTCATTTCTTTGTTATCGTCCTTATTTTAGCATAATTCAAAGTGCCAAACAGTGTCGATCAGTGCCAAAAAAGCAAAAAGCAGAGCGAGAGTAAAAGGATAAAACCTTCTATTATCGCTCTGCTTTAGATGAATTGCGACGCCATCGCAATTCAATGTGTGTTATCCTTAACGGATAACGTGCTGATCATATGCTATTTACCGTTATCGTTTCCGCCCAATTGTGGGGAGTGGGCATATCGCTCGTTTCATCGGCGCGGAGAACTCCATTGTAGGGAAGAAGCTCCTCACAGAGCTCGGGAATAGAGTCCGTTTTACCGTCTACGTATTCGGCGAGTCTGTCGCGCTGAGAGCGTAGGCGAAGAAGCATTCCGCCAAGGCGATGCTCCTGTACGTCAAAGCCGTGGGGCTTATTGTCGTGATACCAAAGCGCACGGAATTTTACTATGAAATCCTCAAGCGCGGATATCACGCTGTCATATACGTTCAAAAGACTTGCAAGCGTCTCCTTGTCTCCCGACTTATAAGCGCTTCGTGTGCGTACGCCAAGGTCGTATTTGAGGCTGAGCACGTAAGAAAACGCGCCAAGGCTGTCGTAAAGATACGCATAGCCGCTATTCGACCTCGCAAGCTTATCAAGGCGCTCCGCAAGAGCGGCATACTGCTCCGCAACGCCTGATTTTACGCAATCATCGAAGATACCGAGAAACGCGTCGTTATAGAAGAGATATTTATGCACGCCCGAGAAGCTTCTTTTGACCTTGCCCATATCAACAGGCAGATCAAGCAGCATCATATCATCGAAGCGCTCGCCTGTGAGCTCATAAAACTGCTCCTTGATAAGCTCCATATCGGTCACACCGTCGTATATCCTTCGAATGGCAAACAGCGAGGGGAGAGAAGCCCAGGGAGAGCACTCTCTGCCGTTGTCGCCCCACATGGTAATGAGGATATTTTCCACGCCACTCTCACGGCAGGACTGCATCGCGGGCGTCATACTCTCAAGTGTATAGCGGTTGTTGGGAACAAATCCCGTCCAAACCCAAGCGCCGCCAGCAAACCACGTCTCTCCGGGGAACTTTGCGTGAGCCTTGAGCATAGTGTCATAGCGTTCCTTTTCGGTAGAGTAATAATCCCAATACATCTGGTCTACTCCCGCGGGACAAGCCGCGAGCACCTCATCGGTGATGATAGACGGGTCGTCGACGTAGTATTCTCCCTTGGTGGCAAGGCGGAAGAACATATCCGACCACATAATAGGCTTGAAGCCGTGCTTTTTAGCAAGCTCGATAACTCTTATAAGGTGCTTATGGATAATGTCAAAGCGGTTTTCAAAGCCGTTTCTGTTGAGGTATCTGCCAAGTCCTACGTGATGAGCCTCGTCCATACCGATATGGATATACTCGGTGGTATAGCACTCGCGAAGACTTGCAAACATGCGGTCGATGAGCTCATACGTTCTCTCGTTGCCTACCAAAAGAATATCGTCGATATCTTTAACAACACGGTAGGGCTGCCAACGGAAGAGCTGATTGAGGTGAGCGAGCGTTTGGATACAAGGAATGACCTCGACTCCGATCGAATTGCAGTATTCCACCATATCCTTGAGCTCTGCCTGAGAATATCTGCCACGCAGATATCCGAAATAAGGCTCATCGGACACCTCGTAGGTATCCTCGGTATAAAGTTGGAGCATATTGTAGCCGAATCCCTTTATGGTGTCGGCAAATTGCTTTACCTGTTCGGGTCTCATAACCGCGTTTCTTGACATATCAAGCATAACGCCAAATCTTTTTGCCATAACCTATGTTCTCCTTTATTTCGATCTTTGTATTATTTTCTTCATTTCGTCAAGCTTGCGCTCCATATCCGCTACGAGCGCGAATTGACAACGGGCTCTGTCGAGATTATGGTTTTCTCTGTGTATCTTGAAATACACGTCTCCGTCAAGATAGTCGGTAAGAAAACGCATTCCGCACTCAAGCGTCATCATCATAGCTCCTACGGGCAACAGATGAAGCTCCGTCTCGGTAAGACTGCTGCCGCATCCGCGAAGGAAGCCCTTTGTAAATGACTCGAACAGCTCAAGGTCAAGAGTGACCTTAGAGAGGTCGGTCTCGTCCTCTGCGGCTGTGTTAGCGCCAAAGCGAATGGCGTCGCCGAAGTCATTGACGGAATATCCGGGCATTACCGTATCAAGGTCGATAACGCAAACGGGCGCGCCTGTCGCAGCGTCGAAAAGAATATTATTGAGCTTAGTATCGTTGTGTGTTACGCGCAAGGGAAGCTCGCCGTTCCTGTATGCATCCTCAAGTGTGCGGCAAAACTCTGCTCTCTGCTTTGCAAAGTCAAGCTCCGCTTTGACCGTTGCCGCTCTGCCGACTGCATCCTTTGCCTCTGCCTTAAGCAGATTTTCAAAGCGCCAAGGCGTATTGTGGAAGTTCTCGATGGTTGTGTGCAGGGAATCTGCGGGGTAGTCCGAAAGAAGCTGCTGGAAGTTACCGAAAGCCTCTCCGCAAGCCTCGAAATCGTCGGCGCTCTCTACCTTCTCACGGGCTATCGTGTTTTCAACGAACTCAAAAGCTCTCCAATATCTGCCGTCATCGTCTCTGTAAACGCTGCTTCCGTCGATAGCGGGAACGACTATAAGAGTGCATCTTGACACGTCCTTACCCGAAATTGCCGCCTTTGAGAGCATATGAGAGGTTATACCGAGGATATTTTCCATAAGCTCATAGGGCTTGGTGAATATAGCGGTGTTCATTCTTTGAAGTATGTAGCGCTTTTGGAGCACTATAAGAAAAGTATCGTTTATGTGACCGTTTCCGTAGGGTATGCAATATGTCGGCTTCTTACCGAAAAAGGCGTGGAGCGCATCTGATATGTATTTTTGATTAACCGTTTCTCTCATTTTTTGCGTTTTCCTCCTAAAAAATAAGCATCGTATCAAAAATTATTATACAATATTTTTTTGCTTTTGTCCATACTTTTTACAAGTTTAGGTCTTAATTTATACGTTTTTTGCCTGATCACGTAAAAGCCCTACTTTTCTTTTGTGTAGTGTTTTGTTTGATTTTTTTGTTTAATATTTTGTTTAGTTTTCTTTTGCTTACTTTTCTTTTCTTCAAAAGAAAAGTAAGAGATAGATACTGATCTACCCACCAATAATATTGATGCTATTAGTCTCTTTCCTTAAAGTTCTTGAAAGGGGTATGGGGGAAACTTCTTTCAAGAAGTTTCCCCCATCGCATCCCATCGCATCCCATCGCATCCCATCGCGCACGCGTATTCTATACGGAAATCTTACTGTTAGCCAGCATAAGCTTTATTCTGTTTTCCTGATTGACGGCGGTCGCGCCCGCGTCGTAGTCGATAG
Source organism: Eubacteriales bacterium (assembly GCA_045536665.1). Taxonomy (GTDB): domain Bacteria; phylum Bacillota; class Clostridia; order Oscillospirales; family CAG-272; genus HGM12713. The sequence goes on along the minus strand of JAZSNX010000146.1, from coordinate 157 downwards.
CGACGATATTGATATTGGGATTTTTCTCCTTTATCGGCTTCATCATACCCTTACCGCAGATATGGTTAGGCAGGCAGCCGAACGGCTGAGTGCAGACGATATTCGGAATGCCCTTATCGGCAAGCTCGAGCATCTCGGCGGTGAGCAGCCAGCCCTC
>JAZSNX010000200.1:0-12116 GCA_045536665.1 Eubacteriales bacterium | reverse complement strand
TTAAGCTCCTCGCCCGAAAGATTTGCAAAATCGTTATCGGCAAGATACTTAAGCTTAAGCTCGTTGGGCGTTCCCTCAAGTCCGGGAGTGTACGCAGGCGAAACTACCGGGTCTGCAAGCTCCCATATCTTTCCTATGGGGTCCTTGAACGCGCCGTCGCCGTAAACCATTACCTCAACGTGCTTACCCGTTGCATCGAAAATTCTCTTCTGAATATCAAGCACGAGGTCCTTACATTCGCGTGGGAAGAGCTTTATCTTATCCTCTGTCGACTTGTTCGAGCCGAGAAGACCGTACTTTTCGTTGCATCCGCTACCGTTTACTGAAGCGTTCATTATATCGTCAAGACCGCATACTACGCGAGCACCTGCAGCCTTAAGGATGCGCTTTGTGCGAGCTCTCGTATGGATGTCACAGTTTATGATACAGTCAGCATAATCGAGAATAGCCTTAGCCTGATTTGCGAATACTATCTCAACCTCTGCGCCGCATTCGCGGACGAGATCGCCGTAATATTCAACGTAATCAACGCCTGTAAACTCGTGCTTATTAGCACCGAAGAGCTCTCTGTATTTTTCAAGTGTCAAAACGTCGGAATAGGGATTTACTCCCGCCTCGTCGAGTTGATCCATAGTAAGAAGCGCATTTCCAACCTCGTCGGAGGGGTAGCTGAGCATAAGAACCACCTTCTCTGCTCCCTTCGCGATACCCTTAAGGCATATTGCAAAGCGGTTTCTTGAAAGTATGGGGAAAATTACGCCTACGGTCTTGCCGCCGAGCTTTGCGCGAACGTCTGCGGCTATATCGTCTACCGACGCATAGTTACCCTGTGCGCGAGCCACTATCGACTCTGTTATCGAGATAACGTCGCGGTCACGGAGCTCAAAGCCCTCGTACTTTGCCGCCTCAAGCACACTCTCGGTAACTATTGCCGCAAGGTCGTCCCCCTCGCGTATAATGGGGCAACGGATACCTCTCGATACCGTTCCTACTCTTCTTTCAGTATTTGACATCTTTTGGCCAAGCCTTTCTACTCACAAAATAAATGTACGCCTCACGGTGAGATACATAAAGCGTACTGCGGAATTTCGCCAAAAGCAAAAAACCACACCTTATATTTAATCATATTTTTCGCGATTATGCAATAGAAATCTTCAAATTTCTATATATTTCACATTATTTTTTTGCTTCGCATCAGCATTTACCATTAAAATAACGGAGTTGAAAAATATCTTTCCGCAGTATCGGGCAAAACGGTAACGACAGTCTTGCCGGGACCCAGCTTTTTAGCAAGCTTTATAGCCGCCGCGACGTTAGTTCCGCTTGATATTCCGCACATTATTCCCTCTTTTGAGGCAAGCTCCTTAGCTGTTCGTATTGCCTCGTCGTCTGCGATTATACAGATATCGTTATAAATATTCTGATTAAGTATCGCGGGAATGAGTCCGTCGCCGATGCCCATCTGGAGATGAGTACCGATGGAGCCGCCCGAAAGTATCGCCGCGTGCTCAGGCTCGACCGCCCATATCTCTATGTCGGGATTCTTCGCTTTAAGAGTCTCTCCGATGCCTGTTATAGTGCCGCCCGTACCAATGCCAGAGCAAAATCCGTGAATAGGACCGTTTACCTGCTCGAGTATCTCAATCCCCGTCTGCTCCCTCTGAATCTGGGGGTTAGCGGGATTTTCAAACTGTTGAGGAACGAAGACGTTGTGGTCCTCCCTCTGCATTCTGAGCGCGGTCTCAAGGCACTCCTCGATACAAGCACCAATATTACCTGCGTCGTGTATAAGAATGACCTCTGCGCCGTAATGCTCCACGAGCTTACGTCTTTCCTCGCTTACCGAGTCGGGCATAATTATTTTGGTCTTGTAGCCGCGCACCGCGCCGACAAGAGCAAGTCCTATACCCTGATTTCCGCTTGTCGGCTCGACGATAACGGTGTTTTCGTTAATAATGCCGTCCTCTTCTGCCTTGCGTATCATATTGTACGCGGTCCTCGTTTTTATCGAGCCGCCTACGTTGAGTCCCTCAAACTTTACGAGAATATCCGCGCTGTCGGGCTCTGCCATTCTCGAAAGCTTTATTATCGGGGTATTTCCTATTGCGTCAAGTATGCTGTCTAAAACCATTATTTCCTCCGTATATGAAATGGGTCATATACATAATATTCAGAGTATTGTTTTTGTTTACTGTTATATTTTATACCACTTACCGCATTATGTCAAGAAAAAAGTGCATCATTACTATATAAAAAACGTCCGAAGACTTTTGAAAAATCTTCGGACGTCATGGATGCTATAACAAATTCAGAAGGTTATTTTAACAACTTCCGTGTCAACAATAGTATCCCACTTATCAGAATCAAAAATATGGAAAGATAACTCTACATCATCAATAGAGGTGATTTCGTTTTCATCAAGATCGGTTTCCATAAATGTAATGGTATCAACAGCTCGCTTTCCTGCCACTACATCGCTTGAGAATATTGCGTCTACCATAAAGCCATTTATAGACACATCTTTAGTCTGTACGGTAATATTCTTCTCTCCGTTATTTTCAATGTAAACGACAATGCTTGGACCAAAGATAGACTCATTTTCCGCAAGACCCTTTACCACAACCTTTGCTCCGTTGCCCTCATATGCCAAATCGCCACTATCGTCATAAATATATTCGAAAGTATCAGCGATAGATGTTTTGATCCGGATCACATCAGTATCCAAGTAAGTTTCCCATTCAGCCGTATCAAAAATATGGAACGCAAGCTCAATGTCAGCAATTACGTCAATTCCACACAAATCAAAATCCGATTCCATAAAAGTCAAGTTATCGTTAGCCTTTTTACCATTCACAACATCGACAGACATCATTGTATCAACCATATATCCGTTTACAGATGCATTGCGACACTGGAAAGTAAGATCTTTTCCTGAATTGTTTTCAATAAGCAACTTGATTTCAGTTCCCATAAAACTCTTATCAAGTCGTTTAGCTATTATTTTCACACCGGATTCATCAACAAGTACAGTTTCATTAATTGTTACTTCCGTTGCCTTGATTTCTTCCGTTGCCGTTTCCTGTTGTGCTTCATCGTTATTACCGATAGTAACGTTTGAGGGTCCCTTAACCTCACCAGTGGAAGATTCTCCACAAGCTGCCAAAGATATTGCTAAAATAACAACAAGAATAAATACTAAAGTCCTTTTCATTTTACATTCTCCTTTTCTTGACTTTATAAGATAATAAGCCGTTTGAATTATAACATATAACCCAGCAAATGTCAACACAATTTGTACTACGATTTGTGTTCTTATAATAAAGCAAAATAGATTGTATAATAATAGTTAGAGGTGATTAGTGTTGGAAAACAAAAACAAAAAATTCATTGTAACACCCAAAACTGAACGATCAATAACTATAACGGTTCGCCTTGAAACCGAATTGAACAATTATATTGAGGAAATTGCAAGAAAAAGCGGACGTTCAAGAAACGAGCTGATTAACAAAGCATTAAAATTCGCATTTGATAATCTTGAATTTGTTTCAAACGACAATAAATAATCTCTGTGCGCAATCCACTTTATTTCAGCGTTCAAACAAACCGTTAATGATTTTGCCTTCCTCCGGGAGGAAGGTGGCACGCATAGCGTGACGGAAGGAGCTCTCGCAGCTTTATATTTGTGCAAACTTTAGTATGACGCACTCTCCCTCAGTCGCTCCGCGACAGCTCCCTCCCGGATGGAGCCTTTTTGTTTCCATACTTACTCAATACAATCCAGTCATGACCACCGGCTTAGCGGTGGCTTGTACAAGCCCCCTTGGGCATTTCACACGCTGAGCCTATAGGCTCGTCGAACGATCTGCCACTTGCGGTAGTTGCTCTACCGCTACATATGTGGAAACAACTTAAACGAGCCTTCTCCTGAGGGAGAAGGGGGACCGCGATAGCGGTGGATGAGGAGTTGCTTGAAGTTTTATGACACCTCATCCGTCAGGCTTCGCCTGCCACCTTCTCCCACTGGAGAAGGCTGTCGCTGCGGCGGATCTCTGCATAGCTAAAGCTCTTTAGAACCACCAGCACTGCTGGTGGTTTACTTGATACAAAAACAAAAAAGCTTCACGGATGCTCCGTGAAGCTTTTTGTTTGTATTTTCGACCTTAGCCGACGATACCCGAACGCTCGATACCCTGAATGAGGTACTTCTGGCAGAACAGGTAAACGATTACGAGGGGAGCTATGATAAGCAGACCGCAGGTGTTTGTAATAGCAGACTCGTAAATTACCTGACCTGCATATGCCGTATCTATTCCCTTCGGGATCTTTACTATACTCGGCATAAGCTTTGCGCCGGTACCTGTAAAGAACATTGTAGTATAGAAGTTATCTGTCCACTGCCACGAGAATGAGAACAGGAATATTGTTATCATCATCGGGATCGACAAAGGAAGAATGATCTGTACGAAGGTTCTGAAAACGCCGCTTCCGTCGATATACGCCGACTCTTCAAGCTCGTCCGGTACTCCGCGGAAGAACTGACGCATCATGAAGATGTAAAGTCCGTTCTTGAATGCAAGACCGCCGAGAGAAAGAAGTGTCAAAGGCCAGAAGGAGTTTGTCAGGTTGATGGACGTAAAGGGCAATATCTTAAAGCCCTCTATTACTCCGCCGCCGAGGAAGTCGAATATTCCGAGAATATCGAAATATCTGAAGTGCATAAACATTGAAAGCTGCAATGTCTTATGCGGAACTATCATCGTAAAGATAACGAGTGCGAACAAGAGCTTGGAGCCCTTGAACTTGAACTTCGAGATACCGTAACCGATAAGACAGCAGATAAAGGTCTGGCTTATACCGCAGAGTACGGACAGAAGCGCCGTGTTGAATACTGCGTTAAAGTAACCGTTCTGTGTTATTATCTGTGTATAAGTATCAAGGGTAGGATACTTAGGTATGAGCTTTACCGTTACGTCAACGAAGTCTTCCTTGCTCATAAACGAGCCGGAGATCTTGGAGAAAAACGGATAAAGAATTACGTAAGCTATACCGATAAGAAGTATAAATCTGAACACTGTCCATACTACGTTGGTTAAGAAGTAGGTGGACAAATACTTCGCCTTAAGACGCTGAAGGAGAGGAGTTCTTTCAAATTCTACTCTGATTTTGTTTTTGGTTTCTCTTTTAACCTTTGGTGCCTGTTGAGCATTCATTGTTTCATCCCTCCTTAATCACGTCTTTGATAGAATACGAACGCACTGAGAAGTCCCGATACCGCAAGTATTATGAGTACTACGATGAGGAAGTATACCCACGACATAGCACAGGAGAGAACGTCTCCTCCGCTGGTACTTGTACCGGAGCCCGAGTATACGCTCGAGACATATCTCATTACCGTATTCGATTCTGATGTAAATGAGTCGATAACCGTGTAGATCGAGTTTACAAGGATCATCGGGCTTATCATCGGGAGAGTGATCTTCCAGAAGGTTTCCCAAGCCGTCGCACCGTCTATCTGACAGGATTCGTAGATAGCGGGTGAGATTGACTGAAGACCTGCGAGGAAGATAAGCATCTGTACACCGGAACGGTTGATAATGTTATAAATATTGTTTACAAGGTTTATAACGTATTCAACCAGCTCACCGCCGACCTTCATCGTGGCAAACAGATTTTCAAAGTCCATTGCCGAGATTATCTGGGTCGCGCCGCTGGCGCCTGCTCCCGTTTCCATTCCTTCTTCACTGTTCATATACGACATAAACGTATTTTCCTGTTCGATACTCTCGATGATACCCGTTGAAAGAATAACGGGAATAAAGAATATCGCTCTGAATGCCGCACGTCCTATCATCTTCTGATTGAGGAGTACCGCCATAAACAGTGAAAAGATTACGATTGCGGGGATATCGAATATGAGCTGCTGGATACCCGTGGTAAGAGTCCTTACAAAGTTCGGGTCATCCATAAATGCAGCGCGGTAGTTTTCAAAGCCCACAAACTCCAGGTAATATCCGCCTCCGGGAATAATCTTGATGCTGTTGAAGCTGAACGTTATCGAGTCAATGATGATGGGCAGATAAATTATAATAAAGCTGATGATAAAGGGTAATACAAAGAAGTAACCCGCACGAGCCTTGCGCTTATCCAGAGATGCATTACCGCGTTTTTTCTTTCCGAGCGTTGCCGGAACACTTGCCTGTTTATTCACTTGATACATCTCCCTTCTTACTTGATCTTTGCAAAGCCGAGTGCGTCGATGCTGTAAGTAACACCGTCGAGAACTGCGGTTACGTCAAAGTCGTTATAGTTAAGTATAAATCTTACGCCGTTATCGTAGGTTACGACAACCATCTTACCCTCGTCAGTGGTGTACTTTGTTCTTACGTACTCACCTGTGGGCTCTACTACCTCTTCAGCAGCTCTGATGGATGCAATATACTCGTCGCGGTCAAGAACTACCGTGTCGGGATTCTGCCCATCTCTGCGAGCCTGAAGCTTGAGCTTCTTGAGAGCCTTCTGATAGCTGATCTCCTCTGAGGCTTCTTTAGCAAGTCTTGCTGCGTCCTCCGCTTCCTTATCAGCAATTATCTCTTCTTCTGTCGGAACACGCTCAGCAAGGATGAACTCGTGGTCCACAATGAGAGCCGTCTGACAGTCTGCAAGAGCTTCGTTCAAGGTGTTGTAGGTTTCTGCAAGGTCCTCAAACCAGATATCAAAGCCTACGGAGTAGTACTTGTTGAGGTCTACGGATTCCTTGAGAAGATTTGTGTTACGGTAGGAGAGGTTGAAGTAAACTGCGGAGCCGTTTTCAATAGCCTTGAGCACCTGATATGCGGTGTCGCCCGCCATATTTACTGCAGTTCCGGTAAACGTCTTGTAGCCGTGGAGAACCATACCCATAAAGGGAACCGATTCACTCGTGCTGAGATAGTTACTTGCATCAAGCGGAACTTTGAGGTAGCTGTCAACGTATTTGAGCGAGTACGCGTTTGCGCTGTCGCTGAGTACCTTGCCGTTGTCCTCTGCTATTGCCGCAAGAGTCTTGGTAACGCTCTCCTTAGCATCCTCACGGTTGTAAGGATCGTCCTCGTTAAAGTCGGAGCTGAGGTCGCTTCCGAGTGTGGATACCGAAATACCGTTCGGTGAAAGCTTTGCGAAGTTCTCAAAAAGCTCTTCGTAAAGTCTTAAGTAGGACTTGGGCGAGATTACCATATTGGTAGTCCTTACAAACTCCTGCATTGTGGAGTCGTAGTAACGCTTGGAGGTGTAACGGTTATCCATCGACTTAACGAGATCCTTGTTGCTGACGCCGTCAAACGAGCCGTTAGCCTTGAGATACGAGAAGTCGAAATCGGGATATACGCTTATCCCCTTTTCTTCCGCGTACGCCATAAGCTCCTTGAAGCCCTTATTACCGCCGAGCACCTTTTCAAACTCGAGCTTGTAAGGTGCAGTTGACACCATACCGCCGTTAGCAAAGCCCGTAAGTCTGAAGTTTACGTTTGTAATACCCTCATCTGCAAGTCTTTCGATCATAGCCTTAACGTCATCAAAGGTTGTAAGCTGCGTCATTACCGTTACGGGAATAGAAGCAACACGCTTGGTGGTTTCGATTGCACCGAAGGATTCGATGAAGAGCGGGAGAGTATCCTTGACGTCGTCGATTCTCTCGATGATGCCTGCTTTTTCAAGGTAGTCACGGTATGCCTTTGCCATACCTACGTAATTGGTTTCATAATAATCCTCGACGCCGTTTTCTGCGGCAGTCTCGGAGTTATTAAGCATAACGTACTTGATACGGTAACTATCCGTGTACTTACGTTCAGATACTACCGTATGAATAGCGTTTCCGCCAATATTGATAGATTCCGAGAGGTTGTAAGTATCCTTAGGTCTGGGAGAGAATGAGGTATATGCTGAGAAATAGTTGTGGAGGTTACCGCCGTTTTCGGCTGTGATGGAAGCGAGCGAGTCGCCCTCGTTGATAATAGCGAGGAAGCCTACGCTGCTCTCAATGTATTCAGTAACCTTCTTTGTTACAATTTCCTCAATCGTTTCAGTCACTCCGGTATCAGGATTTACGAACTGGTTTACGATTAGCTCGTCAACAGTCTTTTCAACAGGAGTAGTAGTGTTGTGAGCAACACCGTATACGGGAAAATGCATTATCTCCTGATGAGCACCGCTTACCTTCTGATATGCGTAGTCCTGACCGTAGATCATATTGGTAAGAGTGATCGCCTTTGTTCCGAACTCTGCAGGGCGAATAATCGCGCCGCTTCCGTCGGGAATAAAGATTTCACCGTCGTTTGCAGTAAGACCTGCGCCGAAGTACGGGAGGATCTGAATGTTTGTAAGAGAATATACGGTCTCATCAAATCTGATACCGTTTGCGGGGAGTCTTACGTCGAGATTACCGTCCTCGTCTATCGAATACTCGAGAGCCATTCTGAACAGAGGGGGAGACTTTTCGGTTCCCTCATACTCTGTGAGCTCGTGGTCCTCGTCGAGCATTTCGAAGGTGTACTGAGGAGCGTATTCCTTAACGTAGCCCTCGAATCTGTCAAGCTCCTTGTTTGTGATCTTCGGGTCGATAACGTAGACCGCCATCTTCTCGGTGATCGGGAAGGAGTTGCGCATTTCTCTGAGCTGTCTGTCTGTAAGTCCCTCTTCGCTTGGGTCATAGAGTGTATAGTAAATGCTGAACTCAAGCTTTACGCCGTCGTTGTCGAGCTTGGAGAGGATTCTCTCTTCAAAGCGGCTCTTTTCGATAAGTCTCGGAACAAGACGTCTTGTTACCTGCTGACCTATGATATATTCAACGCGGACGCCCGCTTTCGTCTTCTTTACCGTTATCTGATTTTCACAAGCAGCGGCAGAATAGCTGTCAAGCATCTTCTCAGTACCGCTATCCTCATACTTGATGATGAGCTGGCTCATGAGCTGATTCTTGATGTTTTCAGACGCCTTTGTGCTTGCTATATCGTAGGGGTTTGAGAGAAGCACCTGACCCGTTTTCGAGTCAACGAAGCCGATCTCACCGGATGCTCTGTCAATATAGAGCTTACTTCCGTTCTGCTCGAGGATAAGCTCCATTGTTTCGAGCTTTTCCGCCTCAGAGGCATACTTTGTTACGAGATAGTCATCTATTTCAACACCCTCTGCTGCGCTGACTGCAAGAGTAGCCGCTGTGCATACAAGCACAAGCACGGACAGAAATGCCAATATTCTTTTGTTAAGCTTCATTATTCATTTCCCTCCTTGCTTAGAGTCTGTACGCAATTTCCGAGATAAGATCCGTGATGAATCCGAACACCTTGGAAAGAAGCGTTGAGAACAGAAGTGCGATAAACATAATAACTGCCATTCCGAGAAGAGTTCCGATGGTTGTCAGAATGTTCTTCGAGAACGTATAGTCGTGGGTTACCTGAGATGCGAAGAAGATAAGCATTCCGCACCAGATAAATGCGAAGGTAGCGAGAAGATTTACTACCATTCCCTCGCTCTCGAGCGCAATGTTCGAGTAAAGAACTGAGGGAACTATAAGAAGCGGAAGGGGTGCGAGAGCGTATGAAGTCGCTACGAACACATCCTTGAAGCTTCCTTCACCTTCAAACAGTGTGGTAAGACACCAGTTTGCAGTACACCAGAGGAACAAGGGAACAAGCACTCCGAGGATCTGCGTGAATATTGTAGAATAGTCATCGCGGGGATTGAAGATGTATCCCGTACCTATCTCCTGATAGAAGAATGTAAGAATTGCAATCACTATCCAGAAGATAGCTCCTCTTACAGAGCCGCGCTTTTCATGCTTAAGATCCCAGAAGCCGTCAAACGGGTGGAATATAAGGTGGAACGTGTAAAGCACTTCTTCCTTGAAGGTCTTTCTTCCGACCTTGAGAGAAGTCGCTTTATTAACCTTAGCCGCATACTTGAAGAAGAGTACTACAAGTATTGCAACAAGGATAGCTCCTATCGGAATGAAGATGAAGAACTTTGACATCCATTCCTTTCTTATCTCCTTGAATGCTTCGGAATAGTTTGTGGTATCGTAAGCTGCCTTGTAGTATTCAAGTGCTTCCTCATAGTCAGCACTTCTGTAAAGGCTTCGTCCTATACCGATGTATGCAGAGTCGAAGTTATTGTTTCTCTGGAGAATCGACTTCCAGTACGTGATTGTCTGGTCGTAATTTCTCTCGTTTGTATTCTTAATAGCTTCGAGAAGAAGATCGCCGTACTCGGTTCTTCTGAATTTTGTGATGTTAGCGGCGCCCTTGTCGAGAATAAGGATGTCATTACCGAGGTAAGCTATCGCCTCTATGGAGGAGATGTTACCGAGCTGTGTACCCATATCGCCGAAGATGAAGAGAAGATTACCGTCATAGTCGTAGGTGTATATCTTACTTCTCTTTTCGTCGATGATTGACCAAGTACCCTCGGGGCCTACCGCAACGTCGATGATACGGGAGGGACCTGTAATGGTCGAGGTCGAAAGATTGGATACCGCTACTTCACCACCCGGGCCAAAGAAACCGTTACGTCTCATTATATCGTTACCCTTGGTGTTGAGAAGCTTTACGGGAGCGTACTTACTCGATTTATCGTCGATCGCGGACTGCTGAGAGGTCTCGTTGATACTTGACGTTGTCGTGTAAATAAAGCCCTTGTCACTTATCGCGATGTTATTAAACTCCGTGGAGATGTACGCCTGCGACTGAGCTCTCTGCTCTTTTGTCTGGAAGCGTCTCCAGAAGATCTCCATCGCGCTGATGGTTACCTGCTGAGCACCAACGAAGCCCTGAAATACTCCGTCCTCGTTGATGGCAATAACGCCCATATACGTGGTTGTGGAAACGACGTAGATTCTGCCGTATTCGTCAACCGCAACAGCCTCGGGCTTGTATATGGAGTTTGCGGGGAAAACGTCTGCGTCCGGCTCTTCTATAACCTTGTATAAGCTACCGTCCTTGTTGAACATTACGATTCTCTTGTTCTCGGTATCCGCAACGTAGATCTTATCCTTGGTTGCAAATACACCGGAGGGGGCAGCGAGGCTGTCCGGAACACCGTGGTGGTTTACAAATTTTTCTATAATAAACTTCACGTTGAAGTACTCGTCTGCAACCACAACCTGATTCTTGGTGCTGAGAACTACGTAAACGTTATTGTCACTGTCGACGAAGATGTCCTTTGCACCGTCAAGCGCAACGGGCTTGCCGTCGTAAGTGAGGTTAGACTGATCGATTATTCTATCCGGCACGTATGCGTCGGGAGAAATAAGAGCGAAGCCGTCTATCGAGTAGGTGTAAGTGGAATAAGGTGTGATAGCGGAGGCAGGGATAACCGACGCCGCAATCATAATAAGGCAGGCTACAAATGCAATAATTCTCTTGAAATTCATATCATTCGTACCTCCTTAATCCTTCATACCGGACGAGCCCATGGTTTCGATGATGTTACTCTGTGTGATAACGAATACCGATATCGGCACGAGCATCATTACAACCGTGGAGGCTGCACCGGCACCGGCACGCTGAATACCGCCGGCAAGTATCTGTCCTATCGCGTAGTTGAAGGTCTTAAGCTCCTCGGACTGAATGTATATCGACTGACCTGCGTTCCAAAGTCCCTGGAAGCAGTAGATGATAAGGGTGAGCCAAGCGGGCTTAACCATAGGCATTGCGATAGTTAAGAACGTGTTAAACTCGGTCGAGCCGTCAAGTCTTGCAGATTCGAGCACCGCGTCTGTGATGTTGGACTCCATGAACTGCTTCATAAGGTAAAGTCCGAGAGACGTACAGAACGAAGGAACGATTATAGCAAGGTAAGTGTCGACCCAACGGAGAGTACTCATCGTAATAAAGTTACAGATAGAGGTAACCGTCGCGTGGAACATAAGCGAGAGGACTACCATCTGGAACATCCAGCCGCGGCCGGGGAACTTTATCTTCGAGAGCGCGTAAGCCGCGAGAGACGAAAAAATAAGGTTACCGCAGGTACCCACAACAGAGATGAATACTGTGTTGAATATGTATCTTGAGAAAGGAACCCAAGAGTCACCCATAAGCTTAAAAAGGTCTGTGAAGTTCTTAAACGTAGGGTTGATAACGTAGAAA
>JAZSNX010000186.1:0-10029 GCA_045536665.1 Eubacteriales bacterium | reverse complement strand
GAGAATATACTTCTTTCCCTTTATGCCAAGAGCGTCAGTGACGTCAAGATAATCACAAGGATAAACCGCGTTGACTACGACGACGTTATAAAACATCTTGATCTTGACACCACCGTTTACCCCAAGAGCATAACCTCGGATATGATAGTTCGTTACGTTCGCGCTATGAAAAACACTATGGGAAGCAACGTGGAGACGCTCTACAACGTAATAAAGGGCAAGGTGGAGGCATCTGAGTTTATCGTTCGCGAGAATTCGCCCATCACGGGAGTTCCGCTGTCCGACCTGAAGTTCAAGGAAAACGTGCTCATAGCCGCTATACTTCGCGGCAAAAAGGTCATCATACCCCGTGGATACGACGTTATTTGCCCCGGAGACGCGGTGGTTATTGTGTCGGGCACTATGGCGCTCCACGATATTTGCGACGTATTGAGGTAATACGGCGATGAATTACAGAATGATAAAGAACACCCTTGGGTGGCTGCTTATGTTTGAGGCGGGATTTTTCCTCGTGCCGATAATCACGGCGGCGGCTTACAGGGAGAAGGAGATACTCTGGTTTGCTCTTTCGATGGCTATATGCGCCGCTGTGGCAGCGCTATTGCTCATCGGAAAGCCAAAGAGCAGCACGCTGTATGCAAGAGAGGGCTTTGTTATAGTTGCGCTCTCATGGATACTTCTCAGTCTTTTCGGCTGTCTGCCGTTTATATTCACAAGATCCATACCGTCCTTTATCGACGCGCTCTTTGAGACGGTATCGGGCTTTACGACCACGGGCGCGAGCATTCTCCCTGCGGTCGAGCATCTGCCTCGCTCTGTGCTTATGTGGCGTAGCTTTACGCACTGGGTTGGTGGAATGGGAGTGCTTGTGTTCATTATGGCGTTCCTGCCCCTCGGCGGAGCTAAGAATATGCATATTATGAGGGCGGAGAGCCCCGGTCCTTCGGTCAGCAAGCTCGTGCCTCGTGTCAGAACGACGGCGCTCATACTTTATTCGATATATCTCATTCTCACCCTGCTTCAGTTTATACTCCTGCTGTGTGGCGGAATGTCGGTCTTTGAGGCGCTCAATACGGCTTTTGCAACTGCGGGTACGGGCGGCTTTGGCGTGAAGAACGACAGTCTTGGCTCGTATTCACCTTATATTCAAATAGTTGTAACTGTGTTTATGCTTTTGTTCTCTCTGAATTTCAGCGCCTACTATCTGGCTTTTAAGGGCAGATTGAGGGACGCTTTCAATTCCGAGATAAGGGTGTTTTTATGTGTTGTCGCGGTTACGATAGCGCTCATTGCCTTTAACGTTCGCGATATGTTCGCAACTGTCGGTGAGACTTTGAGACATTCGGCGTTCACCGTGGCGTCGATAATATCCACGACGGGATTTTCTACGGTCGACTTTGACCTATGGCCGCAAATATCGAGAGTGCTGCTGCTTATGATAATGTTTGTCGGTGCGTGCGCCGGAAGTACGGGCGGCGGAATAAAGGTATCAAGGTTGATAATCCTTTTCAAGGGTATGCGTAAGGAGATGAAAAATCTTTTGCATCCGAGGCGTGTCAATAAGATAACTATGGATGGACGCGCGGTCGAGCTCGAGGTCGTGCGGACGGTCAATTCGTATATCGTGTTTTATATTTTGATATTCGCCGCGTCTGTGCTGGTGGTCTCGCTTGATAACTTTGACCTTGTGACAGGCTTTTCGGCGGTTTCCGCGACCATCAATAATATAGGTCCGGGACTTTCTTTGGTAGGACCTACGCAGAATTACGGATTTTTATCGGTGACCTCAAAGCTCGTGCTTATCTTCGATATGCTCGCGGGCAGACTTGAGCTGTTCCCGATGCTTCTGCTGTTCGCACCGTCAACGTGGAAGAATAAATAAAACTCAAAAAAGGGACTGGGTCAAAAGCTTTTTAGAAAGCGATTGACTCAGCCCCGTTTTTTTGTATGAAATTATTTTTCTTTCCGTTGCTTGAGGTATCGAACGATGTGCTTTACCTCGCTTGTTACGAGTGTTATTGACAGTAGCGCCGTCATAACGTACACGAGTACGGTGGATACCGTTATTCGGTAAGTGAAATAGAAGGGAAGGAATATAAACGGAATTACTATGAGTACTGTATAAAGCACCTCATGCTTTCCGCACTTCTCCATATTACAAAGCATTACCAACGGTATTAGCAGGAATGCCCAGCTGTAAAGAGACGTGAGCGAGGGCACGCAAAGTATCGTGACAAAGCCAAGCGCCCACATTCTCCATCTCTCACGCTTCAAAAACGGACCGATCGCGAAGCACGCAGCGCAGATGAGTACCCATAAATATACGAGAACAGTCACAGCCAGTTGTGCGCCATCGGGGAGTCCTACCGTATCGAGTATTATCGAAAGCGTGCTCTTAGCGCCTGCCGAAAAGCCAAAGACGTTTTGCAGCATTGTGACAAGGCAGATAGGACCGCCAAAGAAGAACGACGGAGCTATAAGCATCAGTACACCGTAGATAGCGCATCGGATAGCGTCCTTGTATCGTTTGTCGACGAGCAAAAAGTAGCCGAAAACAACAGGATAAAGCTTTAGAGAAAAGGCAAAGGCAAGCGCGATAAGACCGATCTCCCTATATAAGCGGCGTTCGTGGTCGTAGGTGAAGGCATAGAGCATTATCGCGATCAGGCAGACCATGATGATATTTCCGCGCTCTGCCATAAACAGCACGGGAATATTGAAGAATGTCGCGAAGGCAAAAGCGAATCTCTTAAGCTCCGACCCCTTTTTGAAGCTCACGTAGATAAGGGCGAACAAAAGCAGGGCAATTGCGATGCTGTATATCAGAACGAGTATATAGGGGGAGAAATACAGCGTCCATTCGTGCTTGTTGCTGAAGTCGGTGTTGTTATACGCCGTTGGCGTGAATCTCGAAAGAATGAGGTATATGAGATTTGCCATTGGCGGATATATGACCTTGCGCTCGGTATAAACGGCGCTGCCTTGGGAAGCGTCTCTTATTGAGTTAAAGAAATCCATAAAAAAGTCCGAGCCGAGCTTGAAAAAGGCATTGGAGAATTTTCCGTTACCTATTATAAGATAGACGATAAAAAATATTGACGCGCTTATTCCAACGCTGAATATGAATATCTTCGATAGGTCGGCTGTACGCTTGCCGTTAAGCGAACGCTGGTCAAGCGATCTTTTTTTCATAGTATCCTCCTTTCATAACACCTTTAATTTACTATACGATATATTATATCACATATTTTGGTATTTTTCAATCAAATTTTTATATTCCGTCTAAGTATTTACAAAGTGGCGCAAAAATGTTATAATGGTCTTAACGAACAGTAATGGAGCAAACGAAATCAAAATGAAGAAAAGTCTTGGAATTTACGTTCATATACCGTTTTGCGTCTCCAAGTGCAAATACTGCGATTTTTGCTCCTTTGCGGGCAAGGGAGAGAAAGACGTGAGCGCCTATACAGGCGAGCTCTGCCACAGGATAGAGCGAGCCGAGGGAGTGGAGGGCTATGAGGTCGACACCGTTTATTTTGGTGGCGGTACGCCCAGTCTTATGAGTGCGAGGGAGCTTGAGAACGTGCTTGTTGCCATAAGCTCTCGTTTTTCGCTTTCCGCGGACTCCGAGCTCACGCTGGAGTGCAATCCTGCAACTGCCGACAGGCAGTATTTTGCCGACGTACGTTCGCTCGGTATAAACCGATTGAGCATTGGACTGCAGAGCGCGCTTGATTCGGAGCTTAAATTGCTCGGAAGGATACATACGGCAAGCGATTTTGTCAAAACCTATAATGACGCCCGCGCGGCGGGATTTGACAACATCAGTGCCGACCTTATGTACGGTATTCCCGACCAAACGCTCAAAAGCTTTGCCTACTCGATCGATGCTCTCACTAAGCTTTCACCCGAGCACATATCCGCATATGGCTTGACGGTAGAGAAGGGCACGTATTTTCACAAGCATAAGGACGAGCTGGCGCTTGCCGACGGAGACGGGCAGTATGAGATGTATATGCTGTTGTCCGACCGCTTGCGTTCAAATGGATACCGCAAATACGAGATAAGCAATTTCTCAAGAGAGGGTAAGGAATCGAGGCACAATCTGAGATACTGGCGTTGCGGCGAATATCTTGGCTTTGGTGTTGCGGCGCATTCGTATTTTGGAGGAAGGCGCTTTGGAAACTCGCGTGACATACGAGCGTTTCTTGGGGGCAAGGATATCGTAGAGGAAAACGTTTTTATAGATACGGATGAGTTGAGAGCCGAATACGTTATGCTTGGGCTTCGTCTTGCGAGTGGAATTGATGCCTATGAATACAAGGAGCACTTTGGCAGGGAGCTTCCCACAGATGCGCCTACTGTCAAGAGATATGTGAGCGCGGGATTTATGCGATTTGACGGCGGCAAGCTGCGCTTTACCGATAAAGGCTTTTTTGTCAGCAATGCCATAATTTCCGATATTCTTGAGCTAATTTAAAAATTTACAATAATCATATTGACTTATAAGCTGTAATAGTATAAAATATATCTTGAAAATCTATAATAAATAAGGAGTACCGAAAATGGAAGATAACAACTACGAGGCGGAAATAGTTACGCTTACCGATGAGGATGGCAATGAGATAGACTTTGAGATAATCGGTCAGCACGAGATGAACGGCGAGCTTTACGTTGCTCTTCTCCCCGCGGAGGAAGAGGAAAAGGACGGCTCTCAGTGGGAATATACCGTTCTCAAGCTTGCTAAGGATGGCGATGAGGAAATGCTCGTTACCATTGATGATGATGATGAGTTCGAGGCTGTCGCCGCATACTTCGACGACCTTTTCTCCAGTGAGATCGACTACGATTGACCTACTTTTCTTTTGAGGAAAAGAAAAGTAGGCAAAAGAAAACGATACCTTGTATCTATTTCTTTATAGAAAAAAGAGATAATAGGCAAAAGGAAACGACACCTTATGTCTATTTCTTTATAGAAAAGAGATAACAGGCAAAAGAAAACGACACTTTATATTTATCTCTTTATAGAAAAAAGAAATAATATCCAAAAGAAAACGAAATTCGATACTAAGAACATTGCCTGCGATGTTCGTGATGAACGTGTATAAAGAACCACATTAATTAATTGGAGTCCGAAGAAGAGTTCAAAGTGGTTTGCAGACCTCCCTCATAGTTCCTCGATTGACTTGTCTCGACGATCTATGCAGGACGTTGGGAGCAGTAAAGCGGAGATAGGACACCACCCTGACATCAGGGTTCCTCTAATGCGGTCACACGGCACCGCGGGTCTACATTTCACGGTGGCAAGCATACGGCAGGTGAGAATTTCGATTTGGGCGTTTCGAGCTTCATTTGGTAATGTGGCCATTGTGGTGAACTAACATAAAACCATAAAAATAAAACTCGTCGTGTACTTAAATAGCTAAGCTATTATGAAGTCACGACGAGTTTTTGTTTTGAAAAACAGACGAGCGCTCACCAAAAAACGCATCCTTTATATCCCCGCGTCCCCGTCAATGCGTATTCATATGTATTCTGAAATATTCGTTACGGAATTCTGTGGGGGTGATATGCTCGTGGTATTTAAAGAATTTTACGAAGGCGTTTTCATCGTCGAAGCCGCAACGCAGAGCGACGGATTTGACGCTGTCGTTGGTATTCAGTAATTGGTTTTCAATATAGGCAAGTCTTTTTTCGACGATAATCTCCTTAGCGCTTCTGCCGAATTCCGCTCGAAGTAGTCTTGAGACGTGGTCGGGCGCGTAGCCGAAGCGGCAGGCTACGTCAGAGACTGTCAGGCTTTTTTGAGAATTGGCTCTTATATATTCGTCTATCTCGTAAGCCGCCTTGCTTTTTCTTTCTACGGGGGAGCTGCACTCAAATAGAAATCTCGCGAGAATGAGCTCCGCGATGAAGGCCTCGGCACGAAGCTGACATTGCATTATATCCTTCATCGTGCGTTCCGCTCTCGCCATACTCGGCGAGCTTTTTTTGTTTATGCCGAAGCTTGATATGTCCGAGGTGGAGAAGTGAAGCCAATAAAATGCCGTGCGCGTAGTGCTTACCGCCGTTCCACCGTGCTCGATATCGGGGGAGAGAAGCAGCATATCTCCCTTTTTCAGAGAATACTCGGTCTCGCCCTCGCGGATATTTACCGTTCCCTCGATCACGAGAATAAGCTCGTGTGTAGCTACGGTGACGGTGGGGTGTATCCACTCCTCTTCAATGTCAAACAGTCCCATATTGCAAAAGCTTAAAGAGACGCCATTTACGTTTATCATATCAATCCTTTTCCTTGTCTTTGAGGTGGCTTACGGCAGCCGATGCCGCAAGGAGGCCCGCAACGGACGGAACAAAAGCGACGCTTCCGGGTGTGGGCTTTCCGCTTTCCGAGCGCGCGTCCCAAAGTGTCGGCAAGGGCGCTTCCTCGGAGTATACGACGGGCAGATGTATGATGCCTCTTTTCTTGAGCTCGCGGCGCATCACCCGAGCCAAGGGACAGCCAGAGGTCTTTGCAAGGTCGGATATGCGAATTGCGGTTGGATCAAGCTTGTTTCCCGTTCCCATACAGCTTATCAACGGCACGCCTTCCGCCGCGCAACGAACGGCGATCTCCACCTTGGCGCTTACGGTATCTATCGCGTCTATAACGTAGTCATAGCTTCTAAAATCAAAGCGTTCGGCGTTCTCGGGGAGGAAAAATTCCGCTCTCGTCTCTATCGTAATATGGGGATTTATGTCACGAAGACGCTCCGCTACAACGTCCACCTTCAGTTTGCCCACGGTGCTTGTAAGGGCGCAGAGCTGGCGGTTTATATTGCTTTTTGACACCGTATCGTGGTCTACGAGGACTATTTTGCCGATACCGCATCTCGCGAGCGCCTCAGCCGCGTAGCTGCCTACACCGCCGAGACCGAAAAGAGCCACGGTAGCGTTTGCGAGCCTTTTGGTTGCTTCCTCGCCTATGATGAGCGATTGCCTCTCAAATGCATCGAGCATATCTTCCTCCTTGTTCAAAAAAATACTTTTATAACTCTAAAGCTTGGGTATGATAATATTGTAAGATATTCGCAGCCGTATGTCAATAGCGAATTTTTAAGAATTTTAAAATTTTTTGAATTAAAAATTAATAATTGATTGATTAAAAATGTGATTTGTGTTGACAAAATCCGAGTTTTATGCTATAATTTATCTGTGTGGCTATGCCACGCTCTAATTCATTTGAAATGAAGAAAGGAATTTACTGATGATAAAAGTAAACTGCAACGTAAACGAGAGAGAGGAAAGAGAACAGATACTCAAGCTCGTAAAGGAATACTGCGAGAAATATCACGCTAAGCCCGCATACAAGGAGGGCGACAGAATCCCTTATGCCTCCAGAGTTTATGACAGTGAAGAGATGTGTAATCTCGTTGACAGCTCACTTGAGTTTTGGCTCACCTCGGGAAGATATACCGATGAGTTTGAGTCGAAGTTTGCCGAATACCTTGGTGTCAGACATTGTAGCCTTGTAAATTCGGGCTCATCCGCAAACCTGCTTGCTTTTATGACGCTTACATCCCCTCTGCTCAAGGAAAGAGCGATAAAGAGAGGCGATGAGGTCATTACCGTTGCCGCAGGCTTCCCGACCACCGTTACCCCCATTATCCAGTACGGTGCTGTACCTGTATTCGTTGATATCACTATCCCTCAGTACAACATAGACGTTACCAAGCTTGAGGCAGCTTTATCCGATAAGACCAAGGCTGTTATGATAGCTCATACGCTCGGTAATCCTTTCAACCTTGACGCCGTTAAAAAGTTCTGTGACAAGCACGGACTGTGGCTCGTTGAGGACAACTGCGACGCTCTCGGCTCTGAGTACACCATCGACGGTGTAACAAGAAAGACGGGAACGGTCGGCGACCTTGGAACAAGCAGCTTCTATCCTCCTCACCATATGACTATGGGAGAGGGCGGCGCTGTATATACAGACAACCCCTTGCTCGCTAAGATAGTTCGCTCTATCCGCGACTGGGGACGTGATTGCGTATGCCCCTCTGGTGTTGATAACTTCTGTAAGCACCGCTTCGACCGTCAATACGGCGAGCTTCCCTTGGGCTACGACCACAAGTACGTTTACTCCCACTTCGGCTACAACCTCAAGGCTACCGATATGCAGGCGGCTGTAGGCTGCGCACAGCTTAAGAAGTTCCCCTCTTTCGTTGAGCGTCGCCGCCACAACTTCGCTCGCCTTAAGGCAGCTCTCGCGCCTGTTGCGGACAAGCTCATTCTCCCGGAGGCTTGTGAGAACTGCAATCCTTCTTGGTTTGGATTCCTTATCACTTGCGACGGTGTTGACCGTGAGAAGGTCGTTCCTTATATCGAGTCTCGCGGAGTACAGACAAGAATGCTGTTTGCGGGCAACCTCACGAAGCATCCCTGCTTTGACGAGATGAGAGCAAGCGGAGAGGGTTATAGAATAGTCGGCAACCTTGATCAGACCGACAGAGTTATGACCGATACCTTCTGGGTAGGAGTATATCCCGGTATGACTGATGAAATGATAGACTATATGGCTAAGACTATAATAGAGGCGGTCAATTCCTGATCCATCTCTCTCTCTGCATAGCAATTAACACGAAAGGATACGATTATGAAGATTCGTCTTGCTGATTACGTTGCGGACTTTTTGGTTGAGCACGGAATAAGCGATTGCTTTACCGTCACTGGCGGCGGAGCGATGCACCTTAACGACGCTCTTGGACACAAGGAAGGACTTAAATGCCTTTACAATCACCACGAGCAGGCTTGCGCGATAGCTGCCGAGGCGTATGCGAGAATAAACAATAAGATAGCGGCTGTATGCGTAACGACCGGCCCTGGCGGAACAAACGCCATTACGGGAGTTATAGGCGGCTGGCTGGATTCCGTTCCTATGCTTATAATTTCGGGACAGGTGCGCTACGACACCTCAAGAAGAGGAATGGGACTTAACATCAGAGCGGGTGGTGATCAGGAGTTTGATATCACCTGCGCCGTAGAGTGTATGACCAAATACTGTGAGATGATAGAAGATCCCAAGCGCATAAGATACGCGCTTGAAAAGTCACTTTATCTCGCCACTCACGGCAGACCCGGTCCGTGCTGGATAGATATCCCCGTAAACTATCAGGGATGTATTATCGACACAGACGAGCTTATCGCCTTTGATCCCTCTGAGGAGAAGGATGATATTGCTCCCCTTGTTGACGACGCGACCGTTGAAGCGGTCATAGAAAAGCTCAAGAGCGCTGAGCGTCCCGTGATATACGCGGGCAACGGCGTTCGTCTTTCGGGCGGCTTTGATCTCTTTGAGGAGGCTGTGAGAAAGCTCAATATCCCTGTCGTAACGGGCTGGGATAACATAGATATGATGGCTGATGCCGACCCGCTGTACGTAGGACGCGGAGGTATTATGGGCGACCGCCCAGGTAACTTCGCCGTTCAGAACGCTGACGTAGTGCTTTCTATCGGAAACAGACTCTCTATCCGTCAGGTAGGCTACAACTGGAAGACCTGAGCAAAAAAGGCATTCATAATAATGGTAGACGTTGACGCTGAGGAGCTCAAAAAGCCTACGCTTCACGTTGAGATGCCCATTCACGCTGACGCAAAGGACTTCCTTGCGAAGCTTCTCTCAAAGCTTGGCGACGGTGTGCTTTATCCCGAAAACGGCTGGCAGCAGACCTGCCGCGATTGGAAGCGCGACTACCCCGTAGTTCAGCAGAAGCACTTTGAGTGGGAGGGACTCACCAATCCTTACGCGTTTATCAAAAAGCTGTCCGCAAGACTTCCCGAGGGCTATACTACCGTTGTAGGTAACGGTACGGCGTGCGTCGTAGGAAGTCACGGTTACGAGATAAAGCGCGGACAGAGATTTATAATCAATTCGGCAGTAGCCTCTATGGGCTACGACCTTCCCGCGGCTGTGGGCGTATGCGTAGCTCTCGGAAAGCAGGAGATAGTATGTATCTCGGGCGACGGAAGTATTCAGATGAATCTTCAGGA